>DATBGM010000214.1:0-12233 GCA_036557945.1 Bryobacteraceae bacterium
GGTACAACGCACGCACTGACGGTCAAGTACAATCTCTCTCCGGCTCTGCTCGGCGTAACTGTTTCCAGCGCGCTGATCGGCACCGTTATAGCCGCCATGACCGCCGGCATTCCCGGACAAAGGTTCGGCCGCCGCGACAGCTTGCGCGCAATGGCGGTATTTTACGTTCTCTCGGCGGTTGGCTGCGCATTCGCCTGGGATTGGCCATCGCTGATTTTCTTTCGTTTCATCGGTGGCCTGGGTATCGGCGGGTCTTCAGTCCTGGGTCCTATGTACATCGCCGAAATTGCGCCGCCCGAGTGGCGCGGGCGTCTGGTCGGATTCTTTCAGGTCAATATTGTCATCGGTATTCTGCTCGCCTATCTTTCAAACTTCATCATCGGCAGCATGCATTTAGGCGCGAGCGAGTGGCGCTGGATGCTGGGGGTTTCCGGAATACCGGCGTTGCTCTTTCTCGGAACCCTCTTTTTTATCCCACGCAGCCCGCGCTGGCTGGTCATGAAATCGAGAATCAACGAAGCGCTCGGCGTGCTGCGCCTGATCGGAGTCTCCGAGCCGCAGAAAGAACTCGACGAAATTGTTGCCTCGGTTCACCTGGAGCGATCCGCGGAGCACGTGCCGCTGTTCTCCCGGCAGTATCGATTCCCGGTCTTCATTGCGATCACGGTTGGTCTGTTCTGCCAGCTTTCCGGCATCAATGCCATCCTGTACTACCTCAACGACATCTTCAGCCTCGCCGGTGCGACCAAAGTTTCGGGCGATCTGCAAGCGGTCGCCGTGGGCGCCATGAATCTCATCGCTACCCTCGGCGCTATGTCCGTGATCGACAGATTCGGACGAAAAAAGCTGCTTCTTACCGGAACAGCCGGTCTGATTGTTTGCCTGGCGATGATCTCCGCTCTCTTCCTGACCGGAAGCCACCTGGGTTGGCTGGTCTGGTTGCTTATGCTCTACATCGCTTTTTTTGCCATATCGCAGGGCGCGGTGGTCTGGGTGTATCCGGGCGAAGTATTTCCCAACCGCGTACGAGCCAAGGGACAAAGCCTCGGCAGTTCTTCGCACTGGTTAACGAATGCGGTGATCTCGCTTGTATTTCCTGTGATGGCGAAATCTTCCGGTGCATATCCCTTCGTGTTTTTTGCCGCTATGATGGTGCTCGATTTTTTTCTTGTTCTCCGTTACTATCCGGAAACCAGCAACATTTCGCTCGAGCAGATGCAGTATCACCTGGGCATTGAAGAATCCTGATCTTTTACTGAAGAAAGTTTAAAGATGAGGTAATCGGCCACGGGCCGATAGCGGTCGAGCGGGCTCTGAACCATCGAGCCAAAGATTCAGAGCCATACGCGAAGCGGTCGTGTTAGGACAGCAAAACGCTACAGTTTCACGGTTACGGTTTTGATCTCCGAATACTGCTGCAAGCCGTATTCTCCGAGTTCACGGCCGATGCCCGACTGCTTAAAGCCGCCGAACGGCGCCGCTGCGTCAAATACATCGAAGCAGTTTACCCAGACAGTGCCGGCGCGCACATTGTTCGCGATGTGATGCGCTTTGCCGATATCGCGCGTCCACACGGCCGCTGCCAAGCCATAGATCGTCTTGTTGGCGCGGTCCACCAGCTCGTCCATATCTTTGAACTTCAGAATGCTCATCACCGGTCCGAAGATCTCTTCCTGCGCGATCTTCATTTCATCTTTCACATCGGAAAAAACCGTCGGCGCGACGAAGTAACCGCGCTCGCCTACACGCTCGCCGCCGCACATCAGCTTCGCGCCTTCCTGCTTGCCGGATTCTACATAGCTCAGCACCTTGTTGAACTGGTCGTTGTCGACCTGTGGCCCTTGTTCCGTTGCGCGATCGAGAGGATTGCCCACTTTGCGGCGTTTGGCGCGCTCGGCGCTGCGCTCGACGAATTCGTCGTAGGCTTTTTCTTCGACAAAGACACGCGAACCAGCGCAGCAGCACTGGCCCTGGTTGAAGAACAGCGCGAAATGCGATCCCTCGACAGCCTGTTCCATATCGGCATCCGCAAAAACGATATTCGGACTCTTGCCGCCGAGCTCCAGCGTCACGCGTTTGAGGTTACTCTCGGCAGCGGCTTTCATAACCAGGTGACCGACTTCCGTGGAGCCCGTAAACGCAACTTTATCTATATCCATGTGGCGGGCAATCGCGCCGCCGGCGGTGGGTCCATAGCCGGGGAGAATGTTGACGACACCTTCCGGAAATCCCGCTTCTAAAATCAGCTCACCGACACGCAACGCGCTAAGAGGCGTCTGCTCGGCGACTTTCAGCACAACCGTGTTGCCGCAGGCGAGCGCGGGCGCCAGCTTCCAGGCCTGCATCAGCAACGGAAAATTCCAGGGGATGATCTGCCCGACCACACCCACCGGTTCGTGCCGCGTGTAGCAGAAATAATCACCGTTGATCGGGATCGTTTTGCCCTGCACTTTATCGGCCCAGCCGGCGTAATAGCGGTAACAGCTGATCACAAGCGGCAGGTCGGCGGTGCGCGCGACGTGCTGCGGTTTGCCGTTATCGAGCGATTCAAGTGTGGCCAGCTCGTCAATGTTCTTTTCAATCAGATCGGCAAGACGGTAGAGCAGCTTGCCGCGGTCGGAGGCTGACATTCTGCGCCATTGTGCTTTGCTGTGAAACGCCCGGCGCGCGGCCTTGACGGCCAGATCTACGTCGGCCGCATCAGCCTCGGCGACTTTCGCCAGCATCTCGCCCGTTGCCGGATTGATCGTCTCAAACGTTTTGCCGGAAACGCTATCGACCCACTTGTTGTCGATCAGAATCTTGGTTTGATGTACGGGAGATTGCGTCGATTGAGGCTCGCTAAGAACAGTTGCCATGGTTCTTTTCCTTCCGGCATCATCATATTCCACTCGGAATGAGTCAGCGGGTATTCACACGCCTCCACTTCTTTCCGACGCGGATCACGAGCACGCCATCCGCGCCTGTCAGCAGCAGGTCTTTGTGAATATTGCCGTTGATTTCGACCGCGCCGGCTTTGATCTTGCGCGTTGCATCCGTCACGCTGTCCGCCAGCCGCACCGTCGCAAGCAGTTTATCCACGCGGATTCCTTTTTCCGTTATTGCCAGCGCGGGCAGCCCGACGGTTTCCGTATCGGACGGCTCGAGCCCCCGGCGCACTTCGCGATCGAAGGCTTCGAGCGCCCCATCGGCATCCGATTGCGAATGGAAATCGGCAACAATGCGCCGTCCAAGCTCCATCTTTGCATCCATCGCATCTTTTGCGCCTGCGGCAATATCGCTGCGCATTCGTTCTATCGTGCCCAGCGGCAAATCCGTTAACAATTCGTAGTAGCGGTACATCAGCTCGTCGCTGATCTGCATCACTTTGCGGAACATCACTTTGGGCGGCTCGGTGATGCCAATGTAGTTGCCCTTCGACTTCGACATCTTTTCTATGCCGTCGAGACCTTCAAGAATCGGCACGGTCGCGACAATCTGCGAGGGTTGCCCGTAGTCCTTCTGAATCTCGCGCCCCACGAGCAGGTTGAAGGTCTGATCGGTGCCGCCCATCTCCACGTCACACGCGAGCATGACGGAGTCGAACGCTTGCGAGAGCGAATAGAGAATTTCGTGGGTGAAAATTGGCGTGCCGGCCTTGTAGCGCTTACTGAAATCGTCCCGTTCAAGCAGCCGCGCCAGCGTGTATTTCGAGCAGAGCCGGATCACATTTTCGAAAGTGAGCGGTTCGAGCCATTCGCTGTTGAAGCGAATCTCGGTTTTTTCGGGATGCAGAATTTTAAAAACCTGCTCCTTGTAGGTCTGTGCATTTTTATTGATCTCAGCGCGCGTCATCGGCGGACGCGTAATGTTGCGTCCCGTCGGATCGCCGATCAAACCGGTCATATCGCCGATCAGAAAAATGACAGTATGGCCGAGGTCCTGAAAATGCTTCATCTTGCGCAGCAGGACGGTGTGGCCGAGATGCAAATCGGGTGCGGTCGGGTCGAAGCCTGCCTTTACGCGCAGCGGTCGGTTCTCTTTCGCAGCCGCCGTTAGCCGCTCCCGCAATTCTTCTTCGCGAATGAGCTCGGCAAGGCCCTTCTTCAGGTATGTCAGTTGTTCTTCGACGGGAGCAAATGCCACATTTCTATAATGACGGCATGAAAATCGCCGCGCTGCTCGTAGCAAGCGCTACGCTCATGACCGCACAATCGAGCTTCGACAAACTGGTCGATCAATACTTCGACGAAAATTTTGCCTTGAACCCCAGCGCCGCCACCGCATCTGGTTTTCATCGTCCCTACGATGCCCAATTGGAGGATGCTTCACAGACCGGTGTCGAGAAGCAGATCGCGTTGGACGAGAAATATCTGGCTCTTTTCGAAAAGATGCGGCAATCCGATGACCGCGACTGGCTTATTTCACATCTGCACGCCGATCTGGTGAATCAGCGCGATATCCGGCAGTGGGAGAAGAATCCGGATGTGTACTCGAGCGGCATTGCGCAGTCTATTTTCGGTCTGATCAGCCGCAAATTTGCTCCTCCAGAAGAGCGGTTGCGCAGCGTTATCGCGCGCGAGAAGCAGTTTCCGCCGGTCTTCGCTGCCGCGCGGGCGAATTTGAAGAATCCGCCGCTCATCTATACACAAGTTGCGCTCGAACAACTGCCCGGGATCCAAAGCTTCTTTGCAAGCGATGTCCCGGCGGCCTTCAAAGATGTCACCAACCGCGCACTGCTCGACCAATTTCGCCAAACGAACCAGGCAGCAATCGAGCAATTGAAGAAATATGAGCAATGGCTGCGCACAGACGTGCTGCCGCGCTCGCACGGCGATTTCCGCATCGGCGCTGACAATTACCACAACAAAGTGAAATACGAAGAAATGGTCGACTTGCCGCTCGACCGGCTGCTCCAGATCGGCTACGATAATCTGCACGAAAATCAGCGCAAGCTGGTCGCGCTCTGCCAATCGATCGATCCGAACAAAACGCCGCAGCAGATTGCGGAAGGCTTTGAAAAGGACCATCCGGCGCCCGATCAGCTTCTACAGACATTCCGCAACACGCTTTCGGGTTTGATCGATTTCATCAACGCGCACAAGATCATCACCATTCCATCGACCGTGCGGCCGATTCTCGAGGAAACGCCGCCTTTCATGCGCGCCCTGACCACCGCTTCGATGGATACCCCGGGTCCCTATGAAAAAGTCGCCACCGAAGCGTACTTCAACGTCACGCTGCCGGAGAAGAACTGGCCGCGTACACGAATAGCGGAGTTCATGACGGCGTTCAATCGTGGAACCATCGAGAGTACGGCTATTCACGAAGCCTACCCCGGCCATTACGTGCAGTTGCTTTGGTTCCAGAAGGTGCAATCCAAGGTGCGCAAGCTGATCGGCTCGAATTCGAATATCGAGGGATGGGCGCACTACACCGAGCAGATGATGATCGACGAAGGTTACGGCAAAGACGATCCGGCGTTGAAAGTCGGACAGCTACTCGATGCTCTGTTGCGTAATTGCCGCTACATTGTCGGAATCGAGATGCATACCGGCAAGCGCAGCTTCGAACAGGGTGTCGAATTTTTCATGAAGGAGGGCTACATGTCGCGCGATTACGCCACGCGCGAAACCAAGCGCGGCACGAGCGATCCGACATACCTGGTTTACACGCTCGGCAAGCTGGAAATTTTGAAACTGCGGGAGGATTACCGGCAGAAGATGGGCGCCGATTTCTCGCTCGAACAATTCCACAACACGTTTATGCAGCAGGGCGGCGTGCCGGTGAAGTTGATCCGGCACGCGATGCTCGGCGACAATTCGCCGGTATTATAGGAATCCAGATGACGAGTGCTGCCGCGCCGCGCGCGGGCTACAACCGCTTCCTTCTGCTTGTTGCCGGGCTCGGCGGATTATTGTACGGCGTCGATGTCGGCATCATCGGCGGCGCGCTGCCGTATCTGGAAGCCACTTCCGGTTTGAATGCCGGACAACTGTCGATCATCGTAGCCGCGGTGCTGCTCGGGAGCGTGTTCTCGACGCTCTTTGCCGGCGCGCTCGCTGACTGGCTGGGGCGCAAGCCATTGATGATCCTGAGCGGTATCACATTTGTCGTGAGCATTCCGGTGATCGCGCTTTCGCACGGCTACGGCCCGCTGTTTTTTGGCCGTCTGCTGCAGGGTATCAGCGGCGGTTTGGTCGGTGTGGTCGTGCCTTTATACCTGGCCGAATGCCTGGTGGCCTCCACTCGCGGCAAAGGCACCGGAGTTTTTCAGTGGCTGCTGACGCTTGGCATTGTAGCCGCGGCTGTGATCGGGATCTATTACAGCTATCGTGTGGAAGAGGTTGCGCGGGCCGCCGATGCTTCGGCGCTCTTCGCTTTTAAGGACCAGGCGTGGCGGCGCATCTTCTGGGTCTCGCTGCCGCCGGGATTGCTGTTTGTCGTCGGAGCGTTCTTTGTTGCCGAATCACCTCGCTGGCTCTTCAAGCGCGGCAGAAAAGAAGCGGCGCACACCGCGCTGCTGCGTTCGCGCACGCCGGAACAGGCCGATTTCGAACTACGCGAAATGCAGGAGACGGCCGCCGCCAAATCGCGCGGCGAGGCGATCAGGGATTCACTGCTGCGGCGCAAATATATCGTGCCCTTCGTGCTTGCCTGCATTGTGCTCTTCTGCAATACGGCCTGCGGCATTAATTCGATCATCGGCTACAACACAAACATTCTTCTGCAGAGCGGACTCTCCGACGTGCAGTCGCACTGGGGCTACGTGCTGTTCACCGTCATCAATTTTCTGATGACGATCATCGGCCTAGCGCTGGTCGACCGCAAAGGCCGCAAGTTTCTACTGGTTGTGGGTACGGCGGGCATTATCGTGTCGCTCACGATCACTGCCATTCTTTTTTTACGTACCGAGAAGTCGAACATCGATGTGCGTGAAACGGTACAGGCGCAGGTCAATCCGGATCAGACGCTCAGTATGCGCTTCGATCCCGGCGAGGCAGCGCGTCTGCTCGGCGCAAACCGTCAGATCGACCCCGCGAAGGCATCGTTTGTCGTCGTTTACTCTTATGGAGATTTCACCGCGGAAAGCACGGTAGCGCATTCGAACGAAAAAGGTGGTCCCGTGATCCACGTGTCGCGAGAGAGCGCGGTGCCCGGTAACAAAGTCGAGGCTTTTTTCAAAAACCCGTTCGCCGATGTGACGGCAGCTCGTAACGCTCCGCTCAAAATACAGAAAGCGCTGATCAGCCCGCTGCCCGAGACATCGCACGGCTGGCTGGTTGCGATCACCCTTTACGTGTTTATGTCGTTCTATGCGATCGGACCGGGTGTCTGCGTATGGCTGGCGCTATCGGAATTGATGCCCACGCGCATCCGCTCCAATGGCATGAGCATCGCGCTCGTGATCAACCAGATGGTCTCGACCACGCTCGCGGCGATTTTCCTGCCGATCGTGGCGAATTACGGTTATTCGACGATCTTCTTTGTGTTCGCGGGATTTACGGTCATCTACTTCATCACCGCAACATTCTTTTTGCCGGAGACCAAAGGCAAGACGCTGGAAGAGATCGAGGAGTATTTCGAGGGCAGCAGAGCAATAGGCTGAAGCTGACGGACCGGTAAACGCGGCAACTGTTTGGAATACCACAATCATGTAAAGCCAAGAGCGCTTAAGTCGATGTGCCGTACCCGATCACTTGTAGCGCAGGCTGCAAGGAATCGATTATCAAAGCCGCGCGCAATCACTAGACCATAAGTGGGCCTTCCATTTGAGAGGTGTTGCTTCCTCGGTGACCGGCACAAATAAGCTGCCGCTCTCGTACTTCAAGTTCGAAACCAAGCGGTCGCAGGACAGAAATCCGCGCTGCGAGGCGATTCTCGAGTTCCTCTTCGCGAAGAATTTTATATGCAGCATTCTTTATCCCTCCGCGACGAAGAAAGCGCCCAAATGTAGGCTCCCGTTCTGCCATGCGCTCGACGAGATGATGCAGTATATTCGGCGGAATCGAATAAGCGCTGCGCTGGAAGTTCGCACGAAACGCTCCCCATTCCGCAAGGTATGGATCGTCACGCACATCGGCGATAGTAATCGGTCGCCGAAATTTGTATAAAACCTGATACTCGCATCCGTAATCCCAACCGGGCTTGATTGCGGGCCCCTTTTCGTTTCGAGAATAAGCGTCAGATTTTGCTTCAATGAAATAGCCGAAATCCATTCTGGGCCTAGTACGATACAAAAGCACGAGGTCGCCTCGGCACGTCTTCTTATTGCAAGTCCACCACCCGTCCGCATCCGACTGCATGTGAGGGTCAAGCTCGGCACGATCGGACCCATCTTCTTCGGCGTAGTATTCGGGTTTGGTGACCCACACCCACCATTGACGATCGTCTGAATCGCCAATCGCTGTCGCCATAGGAGTTACGTCCTTTAACGGAAGTCTAGCTCACAAGTCTCCCGTCATTCGGCATTACTTCGGTATCGAAAGGTTCTGCTCATCAACCATTTTTCTGGATCCTGCCGATGGTGGCGAACTACGGTTACTCGACCATCTCTTTCGTGTTTACCGGATTCACGGTGATCTGCTTCATTACGGCTGCATTTTCCTACCCGAGACAAAGGGTAGGACGCTCGAAGAGATCGAAGAATATTCGCGGGCGCGAAAGCGGTTTAAGCGTTCATAGCAGCAAGATCTTCCGGACGGCCGACATCGCGCCAAGGCCCTTCGATCGCGGAGATGCGCAGTTGGAGGCCGTCGGCGAGCATGGCGTCAAGTGCCGAAGTCAATTCGTATTCGCCGCGCGGGGATGGCGTGAGGCGAGCCAGGTAGTCGAAGATCACGGGCCGGAAGACGTAAAAACCGGCGCTGTTCCAGCGAGTGGTGGATGTGCCTTTCGGCGGTTTTTCAATGATGCGGGTGATCCGGTGCTGGTTTTCGTAGACGGCAGCGCCTTGCCAGGGATCCTCCACGGCTTTGACCGCGACCACGGCGTCGGCCGGAATCGTTCTTGCCCGGACGTATTCGGTGGGTTCGCAGAGAATATCGCCGTAGGTCAGCAGAAAGGGCTGGCCGGCGGCAAAGTCCCTGGCAAGCAGCGCGGCGGAGCCGGTTCCGTCGGGCCGTTTTTGCCAAACGAACTTTACAGCAGATTCAGAAGCGAAATAAGCCTCTATCTTTTCAGCATGATAGCCGGTTACGATCAGGAACTCGGAAAGACCGGCAGCGCGCAGATTGTCGAGGATATGGGCCAGTATCGGGCGGCCGCGCACCTCGAGCATGGGCTTGGGAATCTCTTCGGTCATTGCGCCCATACGGGTTCCTCGTCCGGCGGCCAGGATGACGGCGTGTGAGATGGCTGACTCAGGCATGGATCGCTCCGGTGGAGGGGATCGCTTCAAACAGATGGTTTTGCCGAACGAATACTGGTCTTACGGCGAAGAAACTGCGAATAAGCCTCTCTTGAATAACAGAACTGTTGTTTGTTTCACATAAAATAATGGTACAACCGCCGAATCCGGCTCCTGTGAGACGTGCGCCGAGGGCTCCGGCGTCCATCGCGCAGGTGACGAGTGCATCGAGCGTTGGATTGCTTACGCGCAGGTGATCGCGCAGCGAGGCATGGGATTCGAGCAGGATTTTTCCGAAGGAACCGGCTTCGTTCCTGCGAATTGCATCGAGAGCCCGCCGGACGCGGCGCGCTTCGCCGGTGACGTGCAGAAAGGCATTCCGCTGATCTCGCGGAAGTAATTCCGGAAGCTTTTCGGCGAGGATGTCGAAATCGGGTGCCGCTAAAACGTCCTGGTAGCAGGAGAAGCCAAGGGCCCGAAGAGCGGCGGTTCCGGCCGTACGGCGGGCGTTGTACTCGGCTTTGAGCGCTCCGGATTTTTGTGCAGAGGTAAGACTGTGGGCGACGAGAAACGTCCAACCAACGGGGATCGCAACGGGTTCGAGCTGGAAAGGAGCGAAGTGGATGAGCAGCGCAGAACCGGGCCGAGAGGCCAGCACCGCCGCATGATCCATACCGCCGCCGCGCGTCCCAACGAGCTGTTCGCCATCGGGCAGGAGATCGAGGAGTTCAGGCAACGAAGGCTCAATTTCGTTGCAGCGCAGCAGTGCGAGAGCGAATCCGGTAAGCAGGGCGGAGGAGGAAGAAAGTCCGGCGGCGGAGGGGAGATCGGAGGCGACATGAGCGTCGATGCCGCGGGTGATGGTCCAACGGCCGGCGATCATCTGGACGGCGGCTTTGAGGTAGTTGCCCCAATCGCCGGGCGGAAAAAGAGCGAGGTCGGAAAGCGCAAATTGCCGATCGGGATAGGACGCGGAGCCGGCGCGGATGAGCGAATCGGCGCGCGGCTGGTATTCGATCGAAACGCGGCGCTGAATAGCCATCGGGAGGACGGGCAGGTTGTGATAGTCGATGTGCTCGCCGATCAGGTTGACGCGGCCGGGTACCGAGACGGTCATGCGGAAAGGTTCAGGATGACATGGAACCTTTCGCCCTTCTTTTCGTATTTAGAAAAATGTAAGCTCCTGGGACTCCGCTTTTGTGCCAACATAGAAGGTAATCCCTCCCAGTACCAGTTAGGATTCGTGTGCATTTGAAATTCTACGATTTGAAGTTCCCCCTTTTCGTTTCGGCAGCGCTGCTGTTGCTTTTTGGAGCCGTCTCGTGCGGCAAGAAGCAGCAGGCGGTGAATCCGATGATGGCGATGATGATGGCGCCCGCTCCGGTACGAGCCGTGGCGGCGGTTCAAACCGATGTGCCGCTGACGGTGGCCGCGGTTGGCAACGTGGAAGCGATGGCGAGCGTGGATGTGAAATCGCAGGTTGCTGGACAACTGCTGCGCGTGCTCTTCAGCGAAGGGCAAGACGTGCAGAAGGGGCAACTGCTGTTTGAAATCGATCCCGAGCCGTTCGAGCGGCAAATTGCCCAGATTCAGGCAGACCTGGTGAAAGATCAGGCGCTCGAACAGCAGGCGCGAGCGAACGTGGCAAAGGACGAGGCCAATATCAAGCAGACACAGGCTTCGGCGGATCGCGCGCTGGCGCTTTCGAAAGAAGGCATCTATTCGAAAGAGCAGACGGACCAGACGGTAGCAACGAATTCGGCGGCGCTGGCCAACCTGGAGGCGGACAAGGCGGCGGTGGAAAGCGCGCTGGCCACTACGAAATCGGACCGCGCACGTTTGTCGCAGACGCAGTTGCAACTTCAATACACGAAGATCACGGCGCCGATCGCGGGACGCGCGGGCGCAATTAACGTGAAAGCCGGCAACCTGGTGAAGGAGAACGACACGGCGCTCGTGAACATCGTGCAGATTTCGCCCATTTATGTCAGTTTCGGCGTGCCGGAGCAGTTGCTGCCGGAAGTGCGGAAATATAACGCCGAGCGTCCCCTGCAGGTAGAGACAACGACTAACGACGGCGCGATGCTGACCGGAAAGCTGAACTTCATCGACAACATGGTGGACACGACGACGGGGGCGATCAAGCTGAAGGCCGAGTTCGCAAATCAAAAGCACGTGCTTTGGCCGGGGCAGTTTGTGAATGTGGACGCGCGGCTGAACGTCGAGCACGACCGGATATTAGTACCGAGCAGTTCGGTGGAAAACGGCCCACAGGGCAAGTACGTGTGGGTAATGGACAAGGCCGCGAACACGGTAGCGATGCGTCCGGTGGATGTGCTGCGCAACTACAAACCGCCGAAGCAGCTAGAGCAGGCGGTGATTGCGAGCGGTTTGAAACCGGGCGAGATGGTGATCACCGAAGGACAGATGCGGCTAATGCCCGGCGGCAAAGTGCGGCTGCTGGATAACAAGGGCACGACGCAAGTGGGCGAGGCGGGCGATCACGCGCAGGTCGCAGGCGCCAGTTAAGGACACGATGCAATTTACCGATCTCTTTATCCGGCGGGCGATCACCACGACGCTCGTCATGTCGGGCATTCTCGGCTTCGGATTGCTGAGCTATTTTTCGCTGCCCGTGAGCAATCTGCCGAACGTAGAATATCCAACCATCAACGTGGCCGCGGCGCTGCCGGGGGCGAATCCGGATGTGATGGCTTCTTCGGTTGCGACGCCGCTCGAGAACCAGTTTTCGACGATTGCCGGCATCAACAGCATGTCGTCCTCGAGTTCGCTCGGCTCGACTTCGATCACGCTGCAGTTTGACCTGAGCCGCAACATCGACGCCGCGGCGCAGGATGTGCAGGCGGCAATTGCGCGTGCGCAGGGATTGCTGCCGACCGATATG
>DATBGM010000215.1:0-44724 GCA_036557945.1 Bryobacteraceae bacterium
GACTTATGTTTTCGACATGGGTCAGAACATAGTCGGCTGGGTGCGGCTGAACGTGCGCGGCGAGCGTGGCACAAGTGTGCGGCTTCGTTTCGCGGAAATACTGAACCCGGATGGCACGATCTACACCAAAAATCTGCGCAATGCGGATGCGACCGACACATATACGCTGCGCGGCGGCAAGGAGGAAACGTTTGCCCCGCGCTTTACATTCCACGGTTTTCGTTATGTCGAGATAACCGGCTTTCCGGGAACACCCACGCTCGATACTATCCGAGGCGAGGTGGTCAGCAGCATCAGCGGCGAACCGGCCGCGCGTGTCACGACATCGAGCGATCTGGTCAATCGCATGTGGAACCTCGGCATCTGGGGGCAGCGCGGCAATTTCCTGAGCGTGCCGACGGATTGCCCGCAGCGCGACGAACGCCTTGGCTGGATGGCCGATGCGGCAGTGTTTTGGCGCACCGGAAGCTACAACTTCGACATTGCGGCGTTCTCGCGTAAGTGGCTGCGCGATGTGCGCGATGCGCAGCGGGCGGATGGAGCATTTTCCAATGTCTCGCCCAATATCGGTGTCGGGACGATCGAGGGCGCTCCGGGGTGGGGCGACGCGGGCGTCATCGTGCCATGGACCACCTGGCTGCAATACGGGGACAAGAACGCCGTCGAAGCCAACTGGCCGGCCATGGAACACTGGATGGAATTCATCCAACGGGCCAATCCGGATTTCATTCGTAAAAACAAAGTCGGTCCCGATTTCGCCGACTGGCTTGCGCCGGATCCGCGGACGCCGAAACCACTGGTTGACACTGCATACTGGGCGCTGATTGCCGGGATGATGGGTGACATGGCACGCGCCACCGGACGCGCCGATGCGGCGAAGAAATATGCAGCGATATACGACAGCATTCGATCGGCTTTCCAGAAAGAATACATTCACGAGAATGGCGAGATTGCAACGGGCACTCAGACCTCGTATGTCGTCGCGCTGCAAATGAAGCTCGTGCCACCGGCGCTCGAGTCCGCGGCGGTCGATCACCTTGTAAAAGATATCGAAACGCACAACTGGCACCTGACAACCGGTTTTCTGGGAACGCCATTTCTGCTCTTCGCACTGGCCGATCATGGAAAGGTCGACGTCGCGTATCGATTGCTGCTGAATGAAACCTATCCGTCGTGGGGCTACATGCTCAGCAAAGGCGCAACGACCTGGTGGGAACGCTGGAACGGCGATACTGGCGACCCAGCGATGAATTCGTACAATCATTACGCCTTCGGATCGGTGGTTGCCTGGGTATATCAGTGCATCGCAGGAATCGATACAGCACTTACCGGGCCCGGCTTTCACGAAATTGTGATCCAGCCGCGTCTCGATGCACGCATCACGCAGGCTCATGGCGAATACGATTCGGTGTATGGGCCAATCACCACCGATTGGCACGGTACGGCTTCCGGACCGTTCGAGCTGAAAGTGACGATCCCACCCAATACGACCGCAACGGTGGTGTTGCCGGAGATAGCAAATAAGAGCGTGACGCAGGACGGCAAAAGCATTTCCGGCAGGAAATTGAAGGTCGGCTCGGGAAGCTACGAATTTCGCGAGGATTGATCGCCCGCCGGCTCGCTTCTCTTCAATCGTCCGCGGAAGAAGCGCAGCGCGAACGGAACTTCGTCCGGATATGCAGCACACCAGGCGACGATGCGTTCGAGCTTGATGGTATCGTCCTGAATGGCGCTGATCTCCATCAGCTCGGCTTCGACTACCTGTTCATCTCGTTTCATGCGAACGTAACACCTTTCCCGGAAGCGCGTCGGTCATCTTTCCTTCCGCAATCACCGGAACTCCATTGACCAGCACATATTGCATGCCGACCGAAAGCTGATTCGGCTTTTCGAAAGTCGCAAGATCACGAATCGTCTGCGGGTCGAAGACGACGATATCGGCCCACATACCCTGTTTGAGGATGCCGCGGTCCGTCAGGCGCATGCGCTGCGCCGGCAACGCGCTAAATTTTCGAATGGCTTCCGGCAACGTGAGCAGTTTCTCTTCGCGCACGTATTTGCGCAGAATGCGGGGAAACGTCCCATAAGCCCGCGGATGCGGATGTTCCTTCGCAAGAATGCCTTCGGGCGCCGTTCCCTGTGAATCGTTATCGACCGAAACCCACGGCTGCTTCAATGCCAGCGCAACATCCTGTTCCGACATGCCGAAAACGGCAACGGACATATCGGGATCTTCGATCAGCAGGTCGAAAATTGTGTCGATCGGGTCCTTGCTCTGCTCTTTTGCAATCTGAGCGATGGTTCTCCCTTGCAGGGAAAGCAGCTTCGGATTAGCGACGACGCTCACAAGGATCGCTTCGGGTCCGGGAATCTCCTGCCATTCGTTGTCCCAGCCCGTTGCATCTTCGAGCATCTGCTTGCGGATACGCGCGCGCGTGGCTGGAGCTTTCAGGCGTTCAACCATCTTCGCGTTGCCGCCTTCGTGCGCCCAGGGGGGAACAAAAGCAGAAAAGGAGTTGAACCAGGCGGTGTATGCATAGGTGTCGGCTTCGACATCGACCCCCGAACGCCTTGCGGCGTCGATGCGTGCAACGATTTCCGGCATTCTGCCCCAGTTCTTTTTTCCAGCAGCTTTGAGATGCCAGATTTCGACCGGGATCTGTGCTTCGCGGCCGATACGGAAGGCTTCGTCGAGCGCCTGGTCGATGGCATCGCCCTCGCTGCGCATGTGCGTCGCGTAGATGCCGCCGGCCGCGCCCGCTTCGCGCGCCAGGGCAATCAGTTCATCCGTTTTGGCATAGGGCGCGGGCGCATATTGCAGCGACGTGGAGAGGCCGACGGCGCCCTGTTCCATCGATTCACGCACCAGCGCCTTCATGCGCTCGAGCTCGGCGGACGTGGGCACACGATTTTCCTCGCCAATGACGACGCGGCGGACCTGCGTCGCCCCGACGTAGCTCGCGAGGTTAATGCCCAGCCCGTGATGCTCGAGCTGATCGAAATACTCGCGGAAATTGGTCCAGCGCCCGTTAAAGCCATAGCGCCTGAGAGTCGCACTGTCTTCATCGAAAAGCTGCGGTGTCACCGGCGCGACGGAGTTACCTTCGCCGGTGATTTCCGTCGTAATGCCCTGAAAGATCTTCGAAGGCAGATGCGGGTTGGCGAACACGGAGATCTCCGACTGGCCCAGCATGTCGATGAAGCCGGGCGCGACGATGAGGCCGTGCGCATCGATCGTCTGTTTCGCGCTCACATGATCGAAGAGCCCGATTCCCGCGATCCGGCCATTGCGAATCGCGATATCGGCTGAGTACCACGGCGAGCCCGTTCCGTCAATGATGTGGCCGTTGCGAATAAGGACGTCGAAGCTTTGAGCAGAAAGCGGCGATGCCCATACCAGCACCGCAAATACAAAAGCGCCCAGGTTGCGCAAGGACATTACTGCCCGGTACTGGGCGGCTGCTGTGAAAGCGTTCCGGCGTTTTCCTTCGTCACTACCAGCGTGCCTGTATCGACAAACGTGGGATACGGCGAAAAGACGTTTTGCGCCCAGTTGCCCGAAAGCGGCTTGGCGGGATGGTGATGCACTTCATCGAGCAGCTTCACTCCGAAATAGGCCATGGTCCAGGGCTTCTGCGCGATAGTGGCTGAAATCACACCTTTGTTGATCCATTCAATCGTGCCCGGATCGGTATCCATCGCAACGATATGCACTTTGCCGTTCATGCCGGCGCGGTTCACGACGTCCGCAACCGCCGGGCAGGAAAGCGCTTCGAGGCACACGAAAGCATCCACTTTCGTTTTGGCATCAAGCATCTTTTTGGCGGAGTCAAATGCAACATCCGAATTGCCGTTCATGTCCACGACTTGCAGCACCTTGACATCGGTGTGATCGCCAAAAGCTGCGAGATAGCCGGAGAGGCGGTCCTTGAGATTGATCTGGCCGGGGATGGTGTAGATTACGACGCTGCCCTTTCCGCCGAGAAGCTTTGCAGTCAGCCTGCCGCCGATCATGCCGGCGTTGAAATTGTCCGTCCCTACGAAGAAGAGGCGCTTGCTTTCGGGCGCATCGGCATCGAAGGTGATGACGGGGATGTTCTGGTCAATGGCGGCGTTGATATCGGGCGCGAGCAGGCCGGCATCGGTGACCGAGACGAGGATACCGGAAGGCTGCTCGGCGACTGCGCGGCGGAAGGCATCGTGTTCGCCCTGCGGATCGTGCCCGTCCGGCCCTTGTATTTCGGCGTGAACCTTCATCTCGGCTGCAGCGCGATTCAACCCCTGCAGCGCAGTCTGGAAGTAGGCAATCTTGCTGTTGTCCGCGACCAGGATGTACTTTTCTTTCGGGTCATGCGGCGAACCGGCACAGCCAGCCAGGAAAAGCAAAGCAGCCGAACATGCGGCCGAAGTGAATAACCGTCCAGTTTTTCGCATGAAACTATACCTAGCGCGAAAGTTTATCACGGAGAGTCCACTGCGGGGCACTGTTGTTTTGCATGCTATGCTTTTAAGCTTCTCCGGGCTCCAGTTGAAAATAGACTGCTGCCAATGGCGGCAAATCAACAGTCAATGAGTATCTGCGGCCGTGCGCGGGCACAGGAACCGTCTCTACACCGCCAAAATTTCCTCTTCCGCTGCCGCCGTACTGACGAGCATCCGTATTGAGGCGCTCCCGCCAGAAACCTCTTTCCGGCACACCAATCCGATAATTTGTGCGCGGAACCGGGCTGAAATTGCAAACGACGGCAACCAGCTCTCGCGCGCTGCGGCCCTTGCGCAGGAAGCTCAGCACATTTTTCTCGGCATCATGAACGTCGATCCACTCAAAACAATCGGAGACGTGCTCGCCCGTGTGCAAAGCCGCTTCAGAGCGGTACATGTCATTCAGGTCGCCCACAAGGAGACGAATGGCGGCATGGTTTTCCTCGCGCAAGAGATGCCAGTCGAGACTACCCTCATGGTTCCACTCGTTCCACTGGGCGAACTCATCGCCCATGAAGAGAAGCTTTTTGCCGGGCTGCGCATACATATAGGCGAGCAGCAGACGAACGTTGGCAAACTTCTGCCAGGAGTCGCCGGGCATCTTTGCCAGCAGCGAGCCCTTTCCATAGACGACTTCGTCGTGCGATAGCGGAAGCACAAAATTTTCGTGGAAAGCGTAGACCAGACGGAACGTGAGCTCGTGATGGTGATACTTGCGGAAGAACGGGTCCTGCGACATGTACTGGAGAGTGTCGTGCATCCAGCCCATGTCCCATTTGAAACCAAATCCCAATCCTCCGACATAGGTGGGCTTGGAGACCATCGGCCAGGCGGTCGATTCCTCGGCGATAGTTTGCACGTCCGGATGAAAACGGTAGATGTCCTCATTCAAACGGCGTAGAAAACCGATCGCGTCCAGGTTTTCCCGGCTGCCGTATTCATTCGGGATCCACTCGCCGGGTTTTCGCGAATAGTCGAGATAGAGCATGGAGGCGACGGCGTCCACACGCAGGCCATCGGCATGATATTGTTCCAGCCAGAACATTGCGCTGCTTAACAAAAAACTTCGTATTTCGCCGCGCCTGTAATTGAAAATGAAGCTGTTCCAATCCGGATGGAGACCGCGCCGCGGATCGGCATGTTCATATTCGTGCTCGCCGTCAAAGTCGCCCAACCCGTGCGGATCCTGCGGAAAATGCGACGGCACCCAATCGAGAATGATGCCAATTCCGTTTTGATGAAGAGAGTCGACCAGGCGCATGAAATCCTGCGGGGTACCATAGCGGCTGGTCGGCGCAAAATAACCGGTTGTCTGATAGCCCCAGGAGCCGTAGAACGGATGTTCCATTACGGGCATAAACTCGACATGAGTAAAGCCCATCTCTTTCACATAAGGCACCAGGTCAGCGGCTATTTCCGCATAGGTAAGAAAACGATCCCCGCGCCGGCGCCAGGAGCCGAGATGCATTTCGTAGATTGAAATGGGTGCAGCTAACGCGTTCGCATCGCGGCGCCGGTTCATCCAGTCGCTATCGCTCCATTGATAGTCGAGGTCCCAGACCACGGATGCGTTTCCGGGCGGCTGATCATGAAGAAAGCCGAACGGATCCGCTTTTTCCAAAATCGTTCCGCTGGGTGTCTCGATCCGGTATTTGTAGCGCGTTCCAGGTCCTGCCCCGCTCACGGAATCCTGCCAGATACCGCCTGCACCAGGTGACAGCGCGATCCCCTTTTCCGATTTGGTGAAGCTGCCCGTTACCGAGACAGCGCGCGCCTGAGGCGCCCAAACGGCGAAGCGGGTTTCATTTCTGACATGATGCGCGCCGAAAATCTCGGCCAGCTTCATGTGAGTACCTTCGCGAAAACGGGAGATATCGTTGTCGTCGAGATTCCTGCCGGTGAGTGCCATTGAGATATTTAGCGCATCAGGCCGAGAATGCCCTGAAGTGGAATCTGCAGCCAGTCCGGACGGTTGTTCAGTTCGTACGCAACCTCATAAAGAGCTTTTTGCAACAGGAACGCATCCAGCATCAGGCGCCGCTCTACGACGGTTTGCGGGATAAACGGAGCGCCGGCCGCGGCTTCGAAATAGGATTGCAGGTATGCGGCG
Organism: Bryobacteraceae bacterium; assembly: GCA_036557945.1. Classification (GTDB taxonomy): domain Bacteria; phylum Acidobacteriota; class Terriglobia; order Bryobacterales; family Bryobacteraceae; genus Bog-105. The sequence goes on from DATBGM010000215.1 coordinate 6,593, forward strand.
CTAACGTATGCGTTCCATGCCGCCGCCCAGGCTTCAATTTGACGGCGCGGTTCGATTTCAGCGGGCACGCCCGGCACTTGTCCAAATAACGCTGAAAAAGCCGCGTACTGGAACGAACGAACCATTCCGGCGACATCGCGCAGCGCGAATGCTTTGGCGCGGCGCTCTGCCAGCGGACGCGCCGGCTCGCCTTCAAAATCTATGATCATGAAATCGCGGCCGGTAAAAAGGACCTGCCCGAGATGGTAGTCGCCATGGTGCCGGATGCGGACTGTTTGGAACTCGTGCTGCTGAATCGCGCGAAAACGCTCGCTTACTCGGCTTTCGATGTGCAGGAGTTGCCTGGCTGCCTCGGCCGTCGATCCGGTGAGAACAGCTTGTTTACGGCGCAGTAATTCGAAAGCGATATCCGATTGCCCGAGTAAATCGCGGTAGAGTCTTTCTCTCTCTTCTGTTGTGAAAGGTTCCGGCGCGAAGTCAGGTCCGCCATCGGGATCGCACAACGCCTGGTGCATCTCCGCCGTCCGCCTTGCCAGCAACCGGGCCGACGCGATATACGGCCCGATAAGCGATTCGATTTGCGGCGGAACTGCTGTATCGGCAAGTTCCAGCGGATGGTCCGTCAAGCGTGGCGGAGGATTTTGCCCGCTCTCGATCGCTCTTTTGAAGAAGCCGGCGAGCGAGTCGAGAGTGTACTTCCAGGCGTCGCCCTGGTTGGGCACAAACTGCTGCAGGAGGCCGATCGCGTGTCTTTTGCCGTTCCTTTGGTACTCGATGTTACCCAGAACAGCGGGCGTGTTGCGAAAGCCGCGGGCGGTTAGAAAATTACCGATCTCGACATCCGGATTGATGCCCTGTTCGAGTTTACGGAACAGCTTCAGGATATACCGATCGCGATAAACGATCGAGGTGTTACTCTGCTCGGCGCGCGAGACGAAGCTCTCAGGAGCTTCCGCTCCACACTCTTCCTGCAAGGCAGCCGTTCTCGATGCGACCAGGGTGGCGGTTCTGCCGGTCACCTTCTCGTTACAAGCAATCGCATGCAACAGACTACTTCGAAAAGCTTCGTCGGCAAGCGCGTTGTAGAGGGCTGCGTCCTGGTCCTGCAAAGTGACGCGCGCAATTGTCTCGGCTGATTTTCGCGAGACAGATGCCGGGAGAATATACCAGTCCCGATCTCCATCCTCATAAACAATTTTGAGAACCAGGATAAAAGCGCCGGCGCGCGCAAAGGCAAACTCGTCTTCAATCTCGATCTTTGCGATTGCTCTGGTTTTGGCGCGAAACCAGCGGCTGTTTGCCACATACTGTCGCAGGATTTCGCCGAGCTGGGGCGACGCAAATATCTCCGCTGGAGAATTGCCAGTCATAGGAAGTATTCGAAATCGTTTTCGACACGAAGCCGCCGCCGGATTTGCAGAATGTGTCCAGGTACGCTCTCCGGGCGCAATTCGACATAGTTGCGGCTTCCGCTCCAGACATAGTGAGCTCCGGTCAGGAGGTCATTCGCCTGGTACGGACGGCCTTCTTCGATGCCTAGCTTGCGTAGCGGCAAGTCTACGAAGCCGGACTGCTGATGATGCGGATCGAGGTTGACGACGATCAGGATCAAATTACTGCCATCGGGCGCATTTTTGCTGTAGCAAAGGAGCTGGTCGTTATCGACCGGATGAAATTGCAGCGTCCAGTCATTCTGGAGAGCGGGATTGCCGTGCCGGATACGATTGACCAGCGCGATGAATTCGCGCAGGCTATCCGGCCGGTCGAGATCCCAATGGCGGACCTGATACTTCTCCGAATCGAGATATTCTTCGCTGCCGGCGCGCACCGGACGGCTCTCCAGCAGTTCGAAAGCCGGTCCGTAGATTCCATAATTCGCACCGAGCGTCGCCGCAAGCAGAAAGCGGATCAGAAAAGCGGAACGCGTGCCGATTTGCAGGAATTCGGTCAGAATATCCGGCGTGTTCGGCCACTGATTCGGCCGAAAGAATTCGCGCACGGGCGTTTGCGTCAACTCGGTCAGGTACTCGGTGATTTCGCGCTTCGCATTGCGCCAGGGGAAGTAGGTATACGACTGGCTGAAGCCGAGCTTCGCCAGCCGGTACATGATTTTGGGACGTGTGAACGCCTCCGAAAGGAACAGAACGTCCGGAGTTTCGCGCTTGAGTTCAGTGATGACCCATTCCCAGAAAGGGAAGGCTTTGGTGTGCGGGTTGTCCACGCGAAAAATATGCACACCCTGCTCGATCCAAAACGTAAAAACGGCTTTCAGTTCCTGCCAGAGGCCCTGCCAATTATCCGTTTCGAAGTCGAATGGATAGATGTCCTGATACTTTTTGGGCGGATTTTCGGCGTATTGGATTGTTCCGTCCGGCCGTTTTTTGAACCATTCTTCGTGCTCGCTGACGTAGGGATGATCAGGTGAAACCTGAAACGCGATATCGAGCGCGACCTGAATGCCGAACTCCGAAGCACGGCGGACGAAGCGGCGGAAATCCTCCATGCTGCCGAGGGTGCGAAGAATCGATTTGTGCCCGCCTTCCTTTGCGCCAATTGCCCACGGACTGCCGACGTCGTCTTCTTCTGCAGTTACCGTATTGTTTTTGCCTTTGCGAAACTTCGTTCCAATCGGATGGACAGGAGGCAGGTAAACGACATCGAATCCCATGCCGGCGATGTAGGGCAGCCGAGCTTCACAATCAGCGAACGTTCCGTGACGAGATGGATCAGGCGAGGTCGATCGCGCAAACATTTCGTACCAGGTGCTGAAGCGCGCCCGCACCGGGTCCACAACCAGGACAAGCTCTCGATGGTATTCGGTTTCAAAGCGCCGGTCGGGATAACGCTGCATCATCTCGTTGAGAAGAGCATCCTGCGCTTCGCTTCTCCGGCGTGCGGGATCGGGTTCCGAACGCAGTCGCAGCGCGCGCCTGAGTAACTCATCGTGATCCGCATTTTGGGCACGTTCAGCGGCATGCTCGATAAGCTCCGCTCCGATCTGATAATCGAGCGGCGCGTCACTCTCCGCCTGAATACGTTTGCGCAGATCGCGCAGCCAGGTCTCCCAGTGGTCAACCCACGCCTTGAGCGTGTAACGATACCGGCCAAGTTCGGTAACTGAAAATTCGCCTGCCCAGCGGTCATTGACAAGCGCGCGCATCGGCTGCTCCTTCCAGCCGGTCTCGCTTTCAGGCCGGTAGCACAAGACAGCAGAAATTGCATCGTGCCCGTCGGTGAAGATGTCGGCTTCCACCTGAACAACATCGCCTACGGTCCGTTTGGCGGCGAAGCGTCCGCAATCGACTTCAGGGGAAACGCCTTCGATGATGACTCTGCGGCGTCCGTCTTCGTTCATTGCTCGTGGGACCAAAGCGGCGCTCATGAGGTTACAGCCGAAGAACGTTTCTTTCGTTCGTCGATCAAGCTGCGATAGAGTCCGATGGTTTGATCGGCAATCGCGCGCCAGGCAAACTTCTCTTCGACCCGTCTTCGCCCAGCGTCACCAAAACGTTTACATTTTTCCGGATCGGCCAGCAGCGCAGATAATTTCGCCGCCAGGTCACGCGCGAACGTTTCCGGATGGAGCGGAAAACTCGTCACCGGATCCTGTTCGAACGGCACAAGGTAACCGGTTTGGCCGTCGACGACCACTTCCGTAATCCCGCCGGTGGCGCTAGCCACGACCGGAGCCTTGCAGGCCATCGCTTCGAGATTGATGATGCCGAAGGGCTCGTACACCGACGGGCAGCAAAAAATTTGTGCATGGCTATAGAGTTCGATGACCTCAGGTTTTGAAACCATCTTTTCAATCCAGACGATGTGGGGATTATAGGCACGAGCTTCTTCCACTTTCTCGCGCATTTCGGCCGCGATCTCCGGCGTGTCGGGCGCGCCTGCGCACAAAACGATTTGAGTGGACGGCGGCAGGTAACGAATGGCATCCACCAGGTGTGTCACGCCTTTTTGCCTGGTGATGCGGCCGACAAAAAGAACGTATGGGGCGCCGATGTCTACACCATATTTATCTAGCGCCGCGGTGGAACTGGTTTGTTTATATTCATCGAGATCGATGCCGTTATAAATGACGTGCACACGCTCCGGCGCTACCGGATAGCAGCGCAGAATATCCTGCCTGGTACCGTTTGAGACTGCGATTACCGCATCCGCATCGAGAATGGCTGTGCGCTCCATCCAGGAACTCATGGCGTAACCACTCCCGAGCTGCTCGGCTTTCCAGGCGCGCAAAGGTTCGAGGCTGTGGGTAGTAAGGACAAACGGAACACCATAGAGTTTTTTGGCCAGAAAGCCAGCCATCGAGACATACCAGGTATGGGTATGCACCACGTCCACTCCGGTCAGTGCCTTGATCTGGGTGAGATTCAAGCTCAGCGTCTCAAGAGCTGTCTTGAACTTGCCCTCGGTACCGTTGCTGATTTCACTCCACGGTTGGGCGCCGCGAACGTGCAGGTTACCGCGATCGGATTGCTGCTCGCCCCAGCAATGAACTTCCACTTCAATCGTCCTGGCGAGTTCGCGGCTCAAGTACTCGACGTGCACGCCGGCGCCGCCGTAAACATGTGGCGGATATTCTCTAGTGAACAGTCCAGCCCGCAAGCTGACCTCCCGGTTCATTCAGAAGGTATCACGGAGGGGCTTGACACCAGCGGTTCCGGGCGCACCCGCGTACAATGCGATATTGGCGCAGCGCACGATCGCAAACTGGCCCGGCGCGCGTGTTCACCCCGAAACGAGGAACGGATTGCTAGTCAAGTGGAGTTTAGCTAGTGTGTCGTTGTTGATACTCGCGACAGCCGGCGCGAAATGTCTGACGGCTCAGACCGCCGCGCCTGCAGCGCCCACCGGAAGCCCACCCGCACGGCAGCGTGCCGGCGGCTTCGTCCCCGGTCAGAAACGGCCACCGGAGGACCCTGCGAAAGTGACGCGCGGAAAGACGTTGTTCGAAATCAACTGCAGGGGGTGCCATGGCGCCGATCTTCGCGGAGGTGATCTGGGCGGCCCGAACCTGCTACGCTCGCAGGTTGCACTCAGCGACGAACACGGAGAGCTGATCGTGCCCATCATTCAAGGCAGCCGGCAAAGCAAGGGCATGCCCGCTGTTGGCTTGAGTATTGAAGACAGTAACGCTGTAGCAGCGTATGTACGGAGTATTATCGCCACCATCGGACGGCAAGGAATGCCGCCGGAACTCGGCCGGGAAGCTGTGAATGTACTGATCGGTAACGCCGCGGAAGGTAAAGCGTACTTCGCCGTGAAATGCAGCAACTGCCATTCCGTTACAGGCGATCTGAAGGGGCTGGCAGAAAAATTTCCGGATCCGAAAGCGCTACAGACGGCCTGGGTAGCGGGAGGCAGAGAGCGGGACGAGCCGCCGCCCGGCACTCCCAATCCTCGAACGGTTACGGCAGCCGTGACACTTACTTCAGGAGAGCACGCGGAAGGCTCGCTCCTTCACATCGACGACTTTCTTATTACAATCCAACTGGCTGATGGAACGCAACGCACGTTCCGGCGGGAGGGCAATGTACCGGCGGTTGCTATTCACGATCCAATGGAGCGGCACCGGGCGCTTCTTGCTGAGTACACAGATAAAGATATTCATGACGTTACCGCCTACCTGGCGACACTCAAATGATCAGAAATACATCCTTGCTAATTTCGGCGGCCCTTTTTGTTAACTCGCTCTACGCTCAGGGCACCGGAGTAAGTCCAGCCGATCTGCTGAAGCCTTTAAAAGACTCCTGGCCCACTTACAACGGGGATTACTCCGGTAAACGCTATAGCGCCCTTAGTCAGGTCAATCGCTCGACCGTGCAGCATTTGACTCTGGCATGGATGACACATGTTACCTCCGGCACCGAACCGGAAAACGGCCGGCGCAGGAATCGTGAGCCGGAAAATCTGATCGTGGGCGGCGAGGGGCCGGGCGATATCGCCATTCGGGGCGGATCGATAAAGGCCTCGGTACTGGCAGTGGACGGCACTCTTTATTTCACAATGCCCGATAATGCCTGGGCGGTCGATGCGCGGGACGGACACCACTTGTGGCATTACTTCTGGAAGACCAAAGGCGGCACCCATATCGGGAATCGCGGCCTCGGCATGTGGAACAACTATCTGTTTATGGAGACGCCTGATGATTATCTCGTCTCACTGGAGGCGAAAACCGGTAAGGAGCGCTGGCATAAACAGATCGCGGATGTAAATCAGGGCTATTTCTCCACGCCCGCGCCGGTCGTGATCGGCAATCACGTGTTGGTGGGAACGGGAAACGACATAGATTCTCCCGGTTTCCTCCAATCCTTCGATCCCGAAACGGGTGCATTGCAGTGGAAACATTACACGGTGCCGATGGAGAAAGGAGATCCAGGACTAGATACTTGGAAGAGCCTTGATGCCGCCCGGCACGGCGGAGCACAAACCTGGATACCCGGCGTCTACGATCCCGAGACCAAGCTATACATATTCGGTACCGGCAACCCCACGCCGGCATTTACCAACGGTACGCGGGGCGAGGGCGATAACCTGTTCACCTGCTCGTTGATTGCATTGAATGTGGATACGGGCAAAATGGCCTGGTATTTCCAGACCTCACCGCACGATATGCACGATTATGACTCCGCGCAAACACCGGTATTAGTCGACGCAATGTTCCGCGGTAAGATGCGAAAGCTGGCGCTTACTGCCACCCGCAACGGCTATTACTTCACGGTAGATCGAGTTACCGGCGAACACCTGGTGACCAGTAAGTTCGGTAAATATACAAACTGGGCCGAGGGCCTGAATCAGTTCGGCGGCCCCAAGCGCAATTCGGGAAAAGATGCCACCGTAGGCGGATCGCTTGTGTCGCCGACTTCGGATGGCACGATTAATTGGGAACCACCGGCTTATTCACCCGAAACCGGCCTTCTCTATGTCGCCGAGCACAATAACTATTCCATTTTTTACCTTACTGACGTGGATCCGCGCGGCTCGATGGGTTTGGGCGGGAAAGAAGAGGACGAGGTGGGCTCGGGCGGAACGTTCCTCACTGCGATCGATTACAAAACCGGTAACATTGCCTGGCGCCGGCCCTACTATAGCGATGGCGGGGGCGGAGGTGGTTTGCTGACGACGGCCGGAGGACTTATTTTTGCCGGAGATGGTTCAGGCAACCTGGTCGCCCATGACGTACGTGACGGCAAGCCGTTGTGGCATACGCGGATCGGACGTGTGACGAATCCGCCGCAAACATTCTCCCTAGACGGGCATCAGTATGTGATCGCCGCGACAGGCGACATGCTGTGGGCTTTTGTGCTGTATTAGCTGCTACTCAGGTTGCGGTGCTTTACGCGAGCGGAAAAGCAAATAAACCGGCACGCCCAGGAGCACAATGAACAAGCCTGGCACTGTGGTGGAGGCCCGATAGATCAGCAGCACAACTAAAATTAGCGACGCGCTGACCATATAGAGAATCGGCACGCCGGGATAACCGAACGCGCGGTATGGCCGTTCCGCATCGGGTCGTTTCCGGCGCAAACGGAAGATTCCGGCAATCGTCAGAATATAGAACATCAGCGCTGCCGAGATGACGTAATCGAGCAAATTGCTGTACAGGTTTCCGTAGACTCCGGTATGTGCATCGTATGTGCGCATCAGGATCAATAACGCTCCCCAGACGCCCTGCATAAGCAACGCCGCTCCCGGCACTCTCGCCTTGTTCACCTTCGCTGCATTACGCAAGAACAGGCCATCTCTGGCCATGGCGAAATACGCTCTCGCGCCGGAGAGAATCAGGCCATTGATGCAGCCGAAGGTGGAGATCATGATTGCAACTGCGATAAGAGGGCCACCCATTCTGGGGAAGATAGCCGCAAGCATGGTGCTGGCGACGCGATCGGAAGGCGCGTGCTGAATTGTGTCAAGCCGCAGCGTTACCAGGTATGCGAGATTTGCCAGCAAATACAGCGACGTGATCAAAATCGTGCCGAAGGCCAGCGAGAGCGGAACATTGCGGCTCGGATTCCGGACTTCACCGGCTGTGAACGTAATGTTGTTCCATGCGTCGGAGGAGAACAGCGATCCGACTTGCGCAACGCACATCGCTACCAACAGGCCCAGGGCTGACGTAGCAGTGAGTCCCGGAACAACCGGGCCGGCAGATGCTGTGTTCCAGGGCGCACTGAAATTCGCCGAGACGGTTTGCGCATTCCAGCCCAGAATCAAGCCCACGACAATAAGAGCCAGGAGCGAGCCGATCTTTGCAGTAGTGAAGACGTTTTGAATGCGTTTGCCATACTCCAATCCGCGCGTATTTGTCCAGGTCAGAAACAAGATGAGCAGAATGCCGATGATCTGAGCGGTCGAAAGCGAGACGGCATACCTGGTTCCGATGTGCAACGGCGGAATGAGGTAGTTATTTTCCGAGATTGCGGGATAGAGGGTGCCCAGATAACGCGCGAAGCCGATCGCTACTGCCGCTATGGTGCCCGTCTGGATAACCAGAAACAGCGTCCATCCGTACAGAAAACCCCATAAAGGCGAGAACGCCTCGCGTAGGTATACATACTGTCCGCCTGCTCTCGGCATCATCGAAGCAAGCTCGCCGTATGAAAGCGCCCCTGCAATGGTCAGCACGCCGGTTATCACCCAGCTTGCCAGTAACCACCCTGCGCTCCCGACCTGGCGCGACATCTCCGACGCTACGATGAAAATTCCCGAGCCGATCATCGACCCGGAAACGATCATGGTCGAGTCGAAGAGACCCAAACCGCGTTTCAGGCCGGTTGATCCGGTAACGGGAACAGGAGGCGCAGACATGATCAGAGCTTTTATAGCACTGTGCCGTCCGGGAAGACGAAGTGAAGACTATGCCACGCAATCTGCTGCCGAATGTTTTGGGTCCGGCGGCTTAGAGCGTCTTCTTAGCAGGCGCGCGATGCCGGTTGGCAGTTGCCGGTTCGCTCAGCAGCTCTTCAATATGCTGCTGGATGGTATTGTCGTTCATCATTTTGCCGTAGTCGTCGTTGGCATCGCTCGCGGGAGTTTGATAACGGATTATGCCTTTGCGGTCAACCAGGACAAGCTGCGGCACAACCATGCGATCCATGATGCTGAACCCCATAAAGCTCATCATCGGATCGCGTCCGATAAAGCCCACAGGGAAACCGACCTGGAAATTATTGGCAAATGATTGCGTGATGAGCGTGGCTTGCTGCGGAGTTCTCCCGTCATCGAGCGCGTTAATGGCAAGATCAAGTGCCTGGAATCCCCGGGGACCGTACTGCTGCTGAAATTTTGTCATGACGCGCGATGCGGCCTGACAGTGCGGGCACGTCGTCAGAATGAACTCAAGCGCGACGACCTTGCCGCGATACTGGCTTAGCAACTTATCGCCCTCGCCCGGAAGCGTAAATGCCAGCTCGGGCGCCTTGCGGACCGTGTTGGTCTCCGCAATCAGGCAGGCCGAAATCAGGCCGAGCGCAAGAAGGGATGTTAAGAGTTTCATCAACGAGGGCTCCGCCTTCTAGTTTATGGGATAGCAGGGCGCCCATATAGGCGGGCGGCGTTATCGTGCAGATAACCGCGCGCAATGGCAAGCGCCCGCTCGCGGCCGAGAGCCTTTTCATTTACCAGCTCGTTTAGCGCTTCCGACAACGCCTGCCGGGCCGAATGTACAGCCAGCCAGTAGGATTCCTCCGCTCCCAGAGCTTCGTTGAATGGGAACGCATCACTGCCGTAGAGCACCTTCTCCGGATAAATCGAAAGCCAGTACTTCAGAATGCGCTTGAACTCCGATGGATAGAGCAGCAACTCAAGGAAGGAAGAATCAACGTAGACGTTTTTCCGGGCAGCCAGCCAGATTACTTCGCGATCCTGCGGAAAGCCGCCGTGCAGCAGAACGAAATTCACCGTTTCGTAACGCGGATCTCGCAGCACGTTTTCGAGATTCATCACATTGCCGTTGTGGAGATTGAAGAAGTCGCCGATGCCGACCGAGCTGTGGAAATGCACGGCCAGGTGGAGTCTTCCCGCTTCCGTGAGCAGATGGCGAAAGATGAAGTCCTGAAAAAGCTTGTACTCGGCCGGCGGCGGAATGCCGCCTTTGTGAAACCGCATGTAAACGCCGGCAGCCTGTGCCCTGTCGGGATCGGAAAAATAAAGTGAGCGAAAGTAGGCCGCTTCGAATTTGATGCCGATCGCTCCCTGCTTGCGATTCTTTTCGAGAACGCGAGAGACGAATTGCAGGTATCCCGACAATGCGTCGGGCAGCGAGCGAAGTCCGGCTTCCGCGAGCTCGCGCTTCAGCTTTTTCTCCTGCAAGGGAATATAAGTCCGCTCATCGATGTTGCGCTCGCGAATTTCGCGGTTGTCGAATGGAAACAGAAACGAGTCGGCGAATGGCACCCAAAGGAAACGTTTGCGATCGAGATAATCCGGCATCGCCACGCGATTGGCGACAACGGTTTCGATGCCGAGGCGGTCGAGAATACGGTCGAAGTATTCTTTGCCTTCCTTCTGCTTGAGCGCTGCTTTGCGCCTCGTCAGCCAAGTCATGTGAGCGGGCGCGAAATCGCCATACGGATAAGCAAAAAGCGCGCGTGAAGCCGCTGCCAGCTCCGGGTTATCCGGCCGAAGCCGGAGCGCAACGCTTCCCGGCGGCGATGCCATCGCATCCACATCGGGATCATCGGCGTAGCCCGGATGGGAATGGTTATCGAAGATGCGGATGCGGGCGATGTCTCTCGCAAGATCAATCGATTGTGCCGCGAGGGATGCCGCTGCCAGAATGAGCGTGCCAAGGAGCCGGGCCATCGATCACATTGTGCCTGAAGCGCTGCAATGCTTGGGCGTTAACCCCCGCCAGGACCCGTGCCACCTCAGCAGCAGGCCGATCTTGCCCGGCCGCCCATTATTCTCTGTGACATTTCGCTTCGACATACTCAGGACTCCGACTCTATAAGAACATTCAGCAGATCTGGCAAGAGTTAGTTAGTTTTCCGCGTTACGCTAATAGAGCACAACTCACATGCGCGATTTGCCAGAGAAACAGCGAGTCGTTCAGGTCGGCATCAGTAAAACCAGCTATTCGGAAATTGTGGAGCTCTGCCGCTGCTGGGTGCACGCCAGGCGCAGCTCTCCTTATGCCAAGGCGCACTACATCTGCGTTACATCCGTACACGGCGTGATTCTGGCGCAAGATGATCCCTATGTTGCAAAAATCCTGAATGCAGCCGATATTGTGACACCCGATGGAATGCCGGTTGTGTGGGCGCTCCGGTCGTTTGGTGCGCGCGAGCAGCAGCGCGTCTACGGACCCACGCTTATGCTCGAACTCTGCCGCGATGCTGCTGCCACGGGAGCACGCATCTTCCTGTACGGCGCCGCACCGCCGACTCTTGCTCGATTGGTGCAGCGTCTCCAGGAACGCTTTCCAAGGTTGTGCATTGCCGGTTCTTATTCCCCTCCCTTCCGTCCGCTAAACGCGGAAGAAGAAGAAAAGATGCTGCGGCTGATCAACGCCGCCGATCCCGACATCATTTTCGTCGGTATTAGCACACCGAAACAGGAAGCATGGATGTATGAGCATCGCGAAGCATTTCCAGGAACAACGTTGATCGGTGTCGGCGCGGCTTTCGATTTTCATGCCGGCCAAGTGCACCAAGCTCCCGCCTGGATGCAGCGCAACGGTCTCGAGTGGCTGTTCCGCCTTGCCGTGGAGCCTGCACGGCTCTGGCGCAGGTACTTGCTGATTACGCCGCGCTTTCTGCCTTTGTGGGCTTTTCAAAAGCTTCGCTCAGGACACCGGGCGCGCGCGTGAATTCGTTTCTGGAGAGAACAGCTTGCCGGTTTCCTTGATTTCCGATCGTTGTCTGCAGATCAGGCGGTTCGGCTTCATCAACTGCTATCTGGTACGGGAGACCGATGGTCTCACGCTGATCGATACAGCCGTTGGCGCAGCCCGCATCATCATGGAAGCCGCCCGCCATCTCGGCCAGCCGCTACGACGCATTGTCTTAACTCATGCGCACGCCGATCACGTGGGCTCTGTCGACATGGTGAAGAAGCTTGCCCCCGATGTGCAACTCTTTATTGGTGCGCGCGACGCACAACTCCTTGCCGAAGCATCGCGCGGCGTTGCTCGAAGAAACATGAAGCTGCTTCCGGGTGAGCCGCCGATCCCTGTGAAGGGCAGTTTCAAGAAAGTCAAGGCAGCGCCAGACACCCTCCTGAATGAAAACGACGCGGTAGGGTCGCTCCGAGTACTCGCCACTCCGGGTCACACGCCGGGCCATATCTCTTTTCTCGATGAACGCGATGGCGCTTTCTACGCCGGAGATGCGCTCTGCACGTTCCAGGAGACTCGTCTGCCATTCGATCCGCCATCGTATTTCCCTCTGATAAAAGGCGGCACCTGGCATGATTCGACGGCATTGCGAAGCATAGAGCGGCTGGTCGATAGCGGGATCAAACGCGTGCTAGCCGGGCATGGGCCGGCACGGGAGAGCTCACGTGCGTCACTGGAGCAAGCGATCGTGCACGCTCGCCGGAAAGTACGCGCGTGAGCTGTCCGCGGAAGTTCTTGGCCCTGCTGCTTGCTCTGGCAGCAATATCTTTTGCTCGCCAGAAAGCCGACTGGATCGTTCATGCACGCTTTGTCGTCACCATGGATTCGCAACATCGCATTCTCAACGATGGCGCGATTGCTATAGAAGGGCCGCGAATCGTAGCGGTCGGCACGCGTCGAGCGATCGACCATGACTTCACCGCCGCGCAAACGCTCGACAAACCTGACGGGTTGTTGCTACCTGGCTTGATCGATACCCACACGCACGCGCCCATGTCACTCCTGCGCGGCATAGCCGATGATCGCCGTCTCGATGACTGGCTTGAAAACTACATCTTTCCAGCCGAAGCGCGGAATGTTTCGCCTGAATTCATTCGCTGGGGTACACGCCTCGCCTGCCTGGAGATGCTTCTCGCGGGAATTACAACGTACACCGACATGTACTATTTCGAGGATGTGGAAGCCGAAACGGCGAAACAGATTGGCATACGAGGGGTGCTCGGCCAAAGCGTGATCGGTTTTCCCGCACCGGACTACAAGACCTGGCAGGCCGCGATTGCTGGTTCCGAGCGTTTTATTCGCCGTTACATTCATGACGATCTGATCGTTCCAGCGGTCGCGCCGCACGCTATTTACACGACGCCTGACGATGCGCTGATCGCGGCACACAATCTGTCGACGAAATACAAAGTTCCGCTCTTGATTCATTTGGCAGAAACCAGCAAGGAGCGCGCCGATTCGCTGCAAAAACGCCACCTCACGCCAGCGCAGGTGCTGGAACGACTGGGCGTTCTGAATGGACGTGTAGTGGCAGCGCACTCCATCTGGCTCGATCGGAACGATCTGGACGTTCTGAAGAAGCATGACACCGGGGTAGCCCATTGTCCTTCGAGCAACATGAAACTGGCCAGCGGGGCGGCGCCCGTGGCAGACATGCTGAAATTGGGCATTCACGTCGGACTTGGGAACGACGGTTTTGCCGGCAGTAACGACAGCGCGGACCTCCTGCGCGAGATGGACCTGGCGGCCAAGCTCCAAAAGGTAACCCGGATGGACCCAACGGCGATATCGGCTGAACAGGCCTTCGAGATGGCTACCGTCGGCGGAGCACGCGTGCTCGGCATGGAAAAGGAAATCGGATCGCTCGAAAAGGGCAAGCAGGCAGATTTCGTGACGCTTTCATTGAATGAATCGCGCGCGCTGCCTCTGTATGATGTGTATTCATTTTTGGCTTACGCAGCGCATTCGAGCGATATCGAGGACGTTTTTGTTAATGGCAGGCAATTAGTCGCCGGCCGGCGCGTGCTGACGATCGACCGTGCCGAAGTGTTCCGTCAGGCCGGAATCTATAGAGAACGGATTCTCGCTACGTTGAAACGCTAATGCGACTTCGACGCGTGGTTTCTAGGTTCAATTACTGCGGAATTGCCGGGTCGAGCCGCCGTGCGGTATCGAATTCGGTTTGCGCGGCTGCCGTGTCACCTGTTTTGCTCAGAGCCAGGCCGAGATTGTAATGAGCGGCTGCGTAGTCGGGTCTTTTACGGATGGCCTGCTGAAATTCTTCTTTCGCTTTGGCGGGATCGCCTTTCTTCAAGAGCAGCAATCCAAGATTGTTGTATGCCTCCGCGAAATCGGGTGAACGGCGGATCACCTCGCTGTAGACGGCGGCAGCACGCTCGACCTGATTTTGATCGGCCAGCAAGTTGCCCTCAAGCATTCGCGCCTCGAGATTCGCGGGATCGAGCGAAACGGCTTCGAGGATTTCATTTGCCGCGTCATTTGCTCGTCCCTCGGAAGCAAGCAGCAGCGCAAGATTGTAATGAGCATCGGCAAGATCCGAATCGCTCAATACGGCCTCGCGGAGTTGCTTTTCCGCCAATTCCACTTGGTTACGCCGCGCGTAAACGAGGCCCAGCGCCATATGTGCGGCTGCGTAATCCGGCTTCTGCGCGAGCGCCTGCGTATAGGCCTCAGTGGCTTTGTCGCTATTGCCGAGCCGTTGCTCCGCCTGGCCGAGGTAGTAGAAGCCTTCGGCCTCATCCGGGCTAATCTGGGTCGCTTGCGCGAAGGCGCTCTTCGCATCCTGAAGACGTCCGGACTTCAATGCCTCGATACCATCGAGGATCTGCTTCCTGCTTTGTGCATTGCGTGTACGAGTCTCGTGCAGGTCACGAATCGTACGCATCTCCGAGGCCGCTTCCGCACGCTGGCCGCGCATTTGGAGTGCGATACCGAGAGCGTACTTCGCTCGTTCGAAATCCGGTTTGAGCTGCAACGCTCGACGTAATCTAGCGATCGCGCCATCTAAATCTCCAGCTTGCTTCAGCGCGAGGCCGAGATCGCAGAGAGCGATAGGATTATCGGGCATCAGGCGTTCTGCCGCTTGAAATTCGCGCAACGCGCCGGTCTGATCACCGTGCCTGCGCAAGGCCACCCCGAGGCTCTCGTGAGCAGGGCCAAAACCGGGATCGAGCGCGACCGAGCGGCGGAACTCATGCAACGCGGCCTCCAATTCGCCTGTCTGACCGAGCGAGACTCCCAGATGATAGTGCGCTTGTGCGTCATTGGGACGAATTGCCAGATATCGCCGGAATTCAGGAACTGCTTTCCCAGGATTGCCGCTTTCGAGATAAGCCAAGGCAAGCTGAGCACGTGGTTTCGGATCGCCGGGACGAAGCCGGCAGACGGCAGCAAGCTGGTCGACTGCCTCGGCAGGCCGGCCTTCGCGAAGCAGAACGCCTGCCAGATATTGACGAGGGGCTGCGTTGTTCGGATCGAGATCGATGGCGCGCTTCAACTCCGGTATTCCGCGCGCTACGTCGCCGCGATCGCAGTATGCGGCGCCCATCGCGTAGTGAGCTATGGGCCAATCCGGGCGGAGCTGGATCGCCGCGGAGAACTCTTGAATAGCAGAAGCTGCATCGCCTTTATATTTGAGCGCGAGACCGCGATTATAGTGATCGACGGCTGTATCGGCGATCGCCAATAATAGAAACGCACACTCTCGCAGCACAGAAATCGTTGGAGACGGGCGCTTTGCCTGCCGCCGTCGATCTTACCAGAGAACTTTTACGCTCAGTTGGCCGATGCGAGGGTCACGCGCCTGAGTCACGACACCGAAATTATCGCTGCTGAAATTGCCGTTTGGATTGTTGAACTGCGCGTGGTTGAACGTGTTGAAAAACTCCGCTCGAAACTGCACGCTGGTGGATTCGGTTATCCTCGTGTCCTTCATGAGCCCAAAATCGGTGTTCAGAATGCCCGGTCCATGAAAGAAGCGGCGGTTTGCCGTGCCAAAGCGGCCCAACTGCCCGGAATCGAAGGCAGAGGGCAGGAAGTACGTGTTAGGACCATTGGGCCCTGGTTTGCGCGGGTCCTGTATCTGCACCTTTCCCACCAAGTCGGGCGTATCCGTCGTACCGTCGCCGGTCAAGGAATAATCTCCGGATTGATTCAGCGAAATCGGGAACCCGGTAGAAAAGCGGGTGATGCCGTTGATCTGCCAGCCTTGAGTCAACCGCTTCCATCCCCCGGGAAAAGCGCGGTCGAAAGGAATAGACCAGACGTAACTTACTACGAAGTTATGTGTCAGATCGTAAGAAGAAAGCGAGCGGCTGAGACGATAATTACTGAAATTTACCCAGTCATTAAATCCGGAAGAGTTATCGATTCCTTTCGAATAAGTATAAGCCGCCAGAAATGTCAGGTCGGAAGCTCTTCTTTCCACCGAAACTTGAAACGAATTGTAATTCGAGTTTGCGATGTTCGCGGTATAGGAATTATTCTGCCCAAAAGCCGGACCAAGCGCTGTACGAGTGCCGAAGACCTGGCTGCCATTCGGAAGAGTGTAGGTTGTCTGTTCGCCATTCCGTCCACAGGTGGGAGTAGCGCCGAGTTGATTCAGTTGCATGCAGAGCGCAGGATCGCCCGGATTAGCTGCATATTGCGCGATCAGCTTATGGCCCTGCGTTCCCACGTAGCCTAATGTCAGCACCGTCGTTTTTGAAAGTTCGCGCTGGATTGTGAAATTGTAGTCTTCCGCATACGGCATGCGGTTATGGATGGAGTAACCGGGTGAATAGGAAATCGGCAGATACACCGAATAGTCGAGCGTCTTATTAGCTGGGCTTCCGGGAATGGGAAGTGTAAATGGGAAGCGTTGTGTTTGCGAGTTGCCGCTCGATCTTGTAAGAAACGGCTGATCGAACGTTACGGGCTCCGGACTTACCCAGTAAAGGCCAAACGGAGCATCACCTACTTCGTAAAACAAGTTCAAATCCTCGACTGAGGTGTAATAGACACCGAAGGCAGCGCGAATGCTCGTCTTACCGGGACCGCCGGTGAGTTTTGCCAAAAATCCGTCGTGGAAATCGGGCGAGTAAGCCAAGCCGGCGCGGGGCGCGAAATTGTTATAGCGCGTTGGAGCCAGTGTGCTCGGAATTCCAGGATCGCCCGGTACCACCCAACTCGTTGGAGCGGTCGGGAAAACGGTCGATTGCAGTCCAGGCACGATGGTTTCGATCTTTCCCTGCGTGTCATACCAGGGCATGCTGACTTCCCAGCGCAAGCCGTAGTTGAAGGTCAGATTGGGCTTGATCTTGTATGAGTCCTGCACATAGGCCGCGCCGTAGCGCGTGCGCGAATCGAGAAACTGCTGGCTGCACTGGTTGTAACTCACCGGCGCACCCAGGAGAAAATCGGCAAAATCAACACCGGTTTCGCTGCCATCGAAGGTGAAATCCCCATTGGGCGCGCAGGTATTCCGTTCATTGATCTGCAGATAGCGAAACTCGCCGCCAAATTTTAGAGAATGAGATCCCACGACCTTGGAGAAACCATCAGAGAACAACCAGGTATTGTTCGGCTGGACAGTGGTTAGCGTCGGTACGCCGATAGAAAAGCTATTGAAATAAATCGGCGGCACAGTCTCCGGGAAATTGGCCGGGCCCGAAGGAATGATGCCCAGAGTTCCCGGCCCCGTCACAAAACCGAGGTCCGAAAGTTTTGCAAAGCTGCCTTTTGGCGTGTCTTTTCTTGTGGACGTGCGGAAAAAGCTGACGCGAAAGTCGTTAACCTGCGTTGGGCCAAAAGTCTTGGTGTTGCTCATCACGGCTATCTGCGCACGACTTGGGGTAGTCGATGGAAAACCCGGAACACTGGCAGCCTCGAATGCGCTGTCCACGACAGAGTCGTCGAAATGATAATAGAAGGACCAGTTGCCGGTCATCTCATTGAGAAAGTCTACTCGCTGGCCCATCTTGTGGTCAGTTACACTGTTTTTCTCGCTGGAGTTGCTGTACAGGCCGTCTCCCTGATTTTGTTGCGGGATGTACGGCAGAATGCCGATCGCAGGCTTGGCAAAGGCGCTTGACGGGATCACTCCGCTCGGAAAGACCGAGCTATAGGCTTCTCCATCTTTCACCGGATATCCCAATCTCTGGGAAAGCACCTGTGCCCAATAGGAGCCATTCACCACAGTCGAATTTCCGTTCGCGTCCACAAACGAGGCCGGGTCGAAAATGCCTGCCCGCTGATCGTTCGTCGGGACGGAGACAAGACCCGTCCCCGCGCCCTGAACTTGTTTCGTGCCCTGGTAATCGGTAAACCAGAACAGCTTGTTGCGAATAAACGGGCCGCCGACTGCATAACCGAATTGATTTCTGCGCAATTCGGCCTTGGTGGGATCAAAAAAGTTGCGCGCATCGAATGTGTCGTTGCGGAGAAACTCGAATGCATCTCCATGGAAGCTGTTTGTTCCCGATTTCGTAATCGCGTTCATCACGCTGCCGCTGAATTTGCCGTATTCTGCATCGAAGCTGTTCGTAATCAGCCGGAATTCCTGAATCGAGTCGAGATTCGGAATCAGGCCGGCGCCATTGTTGCGGCCCTCGCTGACGTCGCCGCCGTTTACCAGAAAAGCATTGGCCGTCTCTCGCTGCCCGTTTACGGAAATATTGCCCGCTGAAAGAATTCCCGAAACCGGCCGGTCCTGCTGCATGGAGCCCGACGTGGTGGGAGCCACGCCGGCCTGCAATCCAAGCAGATCGATAAAGCTGCGACCATTCAGCGGTAGCGAAAGGATTTGTTTGGTACTTACCACCTGCCCCAATTGCGTGCTTTCGGTATCCACCTGAACCGCATTCGCCTCCACCGTAACGGCTTCCCTCACCGCTCCGACCTGCAGGTTGACGTCGATGTGTAATTGGTCATTCACGCGTAAGGTGATGCCCGTCGTAACGAACTTTTCGAACCCGGCTGCAGTGGCGGTGAGCGTGTACTGACCGGGCGGCAGTGCCAGTAGGCGGAACTCGCCGTTCTCGTCCGAGTTCCCGGTCCTGCTGAAATTTGTGGAGGTCTCTGTCGCGACGACTTCCGCATGCGCGACGAGAGCATGCGAACTATCTCGAACGACACCTGTTATGTTGCCGGTAACGTCAGCCGAAAGCCGGGCAGTGGAAAATGCGCACAGTAGGACGCCCAAAGCGATCCCTCTTCGCGTCATAGCAAACTCCTGGGAAACTTGGTGTTGGCGAGAGTAGCGGAGAAGGCGTAAGGTTGTCAAGGGTATTTACGGATTGGAAACTACGGAGGCATTGGGATAGGCGATGACGGAGATTTTCACGGAGCGGCGGCGATTCATGAAATGGATGGCGGCAACGCCGGTTTGGGGCGCGCTTGCCTGGCAGGGGCTCTCGCATAAGCTGTCGGCGGCGAGCGGATCGCCCGCAAATGTCTATGAACGGATTGGCGTGCGTCCGCTAATCAACGCGCGCGGTACCTGGACGTATTTAAGCGGGTCGCTGATCCTCCCTGAAGTCCGGCAGGCGATGGAAGCAGCTTCACGACAGTTTGTGGATCTCTTCGAGCTCCAGGCGGGGGTAGGCAAGCGGCTTGCGGACCTTTCGGGCGCCGAATCGGGAATGATCACGTCCGGCTCGGCGGGGGCCATGGCCGCGGCCACGGCAGCCTGCATGGCGGGCACTGATCCGAAGAACATCTGGCAACTGCCGGATACAACCGGAATGAAAAACGAAGTGGTGATGCTGGGCGGACGGATCGCCTTTGACAGCGCCATCCGGCTGGCGGGCGCAAAGCTCGTGATCGCACGCAGCCTGGAAGAACTGCCGAACGCGATCCATGCGCAAACCGCCATGGTATATACGACATGGCGCGACGATCAGTTGCCGAAAGCGCTTGCCATCACCCGCGCTCGAGGCGTTCCCCTGCTGCTCGACGACGCGGCCGGCATTCCACCGTTTGAGAATCTTTCACGCTATGCCAAATTGGGGGTGGATCTCTATTGTTTCAGCGGCGGCAAAGGCATGCGCGGACCACAATGTGCGGGAGTGCTGCTCGGCCGCAAACATCTGATCGACGCGGCGCTGAAGAACTATAACCCGTACGAGGGCTCGATTTGCCGCCCGATGAAAGTCGGTAAAGAGGAAATCATCGGGATGCTGACTGCGATCGAAACCTGGCAGAAGCTCGATGTGAATGCTCTGAACCGTGAATGGAATGCGCGTGTCGGCCGGATTGCGAAGCTGGTCGAAACCGTACCCGGGGTCTCGACGAAAATTTACGTTCCGCAGGAAGGAAACAGCTATCCGACTCTGAAAATACTCTGGGATGAGCAGAAATTCGGATTAACCGTCGCGCAATGCGATGAGCAGCTCCGGGCGGGTAATCCGCGCATCGAAGTTCTTACAAACAGCAATCCCAGTATGGTTCCCGCAGTAGAGGAAGGCCACGGCGGAAAACATGAGCCTCCGCCGAATCAGCTCGAAATTGTATCGATGACCTTGCAGGATGGCGAAGATCTGATCGTCGGCCGCAGGCTGCGGGAGATTTTGAATACCGCCCGCAAGAAGGCCTGATATGACCTGTTTTCGAACGGCTGTGCTGCTATTGGTAGGCTTGATTGCGCAGGCAGCCTCGCAGCAGGCGATTATTCCTAAAAACGGCGTTCCGCCGATCGGCCCCTATACACCCGGGGTGATGGCTGGCGATTACCTTTATGTTTCCGGGCAAGGCGCCAAAAGGCCTGACGGCGAGATGCCGGCTTCATTCGAAGAGCAGGTCCGGCAGACTCTGGAAAACGTGAAGTCCGTGGTCGAGGCGGCCGGGCTTTCGTTGCGCAACGTGGTCTACACGCAGGTGTACTTGGATGATATGCAGCATTTCGATGCGATGAACCGGATCTATGGCGAGTATTTTCGCGATCTGCCGCCGGCTCGCGCGACGCTCGGCGTAGCAAAGCTGCCGGGCTCGACGCCGGTCGAGATCAACGCGGTAGCGATCCGGGATGTCTCGGAGAAGAAAGCCGTTCGGGTGCCAGGTCTAAGCAGCAGCGAGCCGGTCTCAGCCGGGATTCTCACCAAAGATCGTCTGTTCATCTCGGCGATGCGGGGGAAATCGTCCGCTACTGCTCAGGAGCAGGTCGAATCCGCACTCGACGGAATAAATGCAGTCGTGGAAGCAGCCGGCCTCACCCTGAAAAACGTTGTTTTTGTAAATCCGTATCTGACGAACAAGATTCCGACGAAAGTCATGAATGTTTCTTACGCCAAACGCTTCGAATTTGGAAATACGCCCGCACGTGCCACGATCGAGGTTGTCAGCCTGCCGGATAACGCACAGATCGAGTTCACCGGCGTTGCAGTGCGCGATACCGCACAGAGGATGGCAGTGCGTCCGAAGAATATGGCGCCAAGTCCTACCGCGAGCCCCTGCGTGTTCGCGGGCGACACGTTTTACTGCTCGGCGAAGAGCGGCTTTATTCCGGGTATGAACGGAGGAGTTTTCACGCAGGGCGTGGATACGCAGCTTCGCCAGACCATGCGCAATCTTCTCGACAACCTGGAAGAAGCGGGACTTACGTTCGACAATGTTGTTTCCACGAACGTCTATCTCGATGACCTTGCCGATTTTTCGAGTATGAACAAGATTTACGCCAAGTACTTCACCGGTATCGCACCAGCCCGAACGACGATTCAGCAGGTGCCGTCCGTCAATCGCGCCAAACGCAGCGACGACACCTACCCGGAAGTCGAGCAGATTTCGTTAATTGCCATCAAACCGTCACGGTAAAGCAAAGGTAAACACGTCGCTGCCGGATGCGATCGCCATGTACTGCTTACCATTGACGGCGTAACTCATCGGCGAAGCATGCATCGCCTGACCGGTATTGAAATGCCAGAGCGATTGACCGGTACGTGCATCCACCGCTTCGAACGCTTCCGCATCATTGCCGAAGAAGACGAGCCCTCCGGCGGTGGTCATCGTGCCGCCCCAGGAACGCGCCAGTCCCGTCTGCGGGTACTGCCACGAGAGTTTCCCGGTCACTGGATTATAGGCGAGCAAAATCTTCTGGCCGTGCTCACCGGGAGCGTGCTTGACGCCGGTCGCGTAAAACTCGCGCCCTTCGGCAAACTCCTGCGGCTTGACGTAGAACAGCTGGCAGCTTTCCAGAGCCATGAAGTAGAGCAGGTGCGTCGAAGGATTGTATGAAGGCGAGAACCAGTTGGTGGCGCCCGTCATGTCGGGGCAGATCAGCGTACCCGACGCGCTTGGCGCGACTCCCGTGCGAATCGGCCGGCCTTTCGCATCGATACCTTTCGCCCAGTTCAGTTTTTTCACAAAGGGAATGGCGCTCAGAAACGTGCCATTCGTGCGATCGAGAACGTAAAGAAAGCCATTGCGATTGGCTTCGATCAACAGTTTGCGCGGCTTGCCGCCATATTCGGTATCGACCAGCACCGGTGTTTCCGCCGCATCGTAATCGAACAGATCGTGCGGAGTGAATTGAAAATGCCATTTCAGTTTGCCGGTATCGGCATCGAGCGCAAGCACGCAAGCGGTGTAAAGGTCATCGCCCGGACGTACCGACCCGTCGAAATCCGGCGCAGCGTTGCTTGTACCCCAGTAAACCGTGTTCAGCTCGGGATCGTAAGTACCGGGCATCCACGTTGTACCGCCGCCGCGCAGATACATATCGCCGGGCCAGCTTTCGGAACCGAATTCGCCCGGAGCCGGGATGGTCCAGGTACGCCAGCATTCCTTCCCGGTTTCAGCGTCAAGCGCGGCTACAAATCCGCGGACGCCGTCGTCGCCGCCGGAAGTACCGACCAAAACTTTATCTTTCACGACCAGCGGAGCGCCCGTCGCTCCGTAGTTCTTGTTGCCCGTCGCATAGGCAATGTCCCAGAGCAGATGTCCGGAGCGAGCATCGAGACATAGCAGATGCGCATTGTCGGTCTGCATGTAGACGCGCGAGCGCCAGAGCGCGACACCGCGGTTATGATGGGCGGATGCGTCGTCTACTAATCCCTCGGATACAGGACGTGAGTAATGCCAGATCGTGCGGCCGGTGCGTGCATCGAGCGCAAAGGCGTCGTTGGCGGCCGTCACGAACATCACACCGTCTGCAACGACCGGCGTGACTTCAAGATTGCTGGAATTCTGCGCATGAAAAACCCATTGCGCGCGCAGGCTTCCCACATTTTGTCGCGTAATTTGGGCAAGACTGCTGAAACGGCGGCCCGAATAATCGCCGTTATAGGAAGGCCAGTGGGCACCGACCGGTGCAATTGACAGGTCTGCCGGTGTGACATTGAGAACGACGGCCTGATAGTCCGCCCACAGGCAGCAGCCGAGGATCAGAAATACTCCCGCCGAAAGAGCAGATTTCACGAGCAGCACCTTAGGTATAGTAATCGCACGGCTGTCCGAAATGTTTTGGAAATTAGTCAGGCTTTTAAACTGTGCCGCATCTCTAAGCGTTTTTAGCGCTGGAGTATTCGCACAGCCGCAAGCGAAGGCGACGGACTCAGCCGCCGGGTCGCAGATCTTTTCTTCGAGATGTTCCGCGTGTCATGGCCTCGATGGGCGGGGAGGTGAGCATGCGCCCAACATTGCCACCGAGCCGAGAATCCAGAGTATGAGCGATGCCGCATTGTCGAAGATTATTAGAAACGGCATTCCAGGCGCAGGGATGCCGGGGTTTGGGTCCTCTCTGAGCGACACGCAAATTGGCGCAGTATTGAAGGAACTGCGTTCCCTGCAGAGGAGTGGAAACAATAACCCGCTTACAGGCGATGCGGCGCGCGGGCGCACGCTCTTTTTCGGAAAGGCGGGCTGCTCGGAATGCCACATGGTGAACGGGAAGGGCGGTTTTCTTGCCGCCGATCTTTCCGGCTATGGCGGGCGCAATTCTGCAGAGGCGATCCGCCAGGTTATTGTCGATCCGAACAAGAATTTCGATGGACGCCGTGGCGCAGTTTCCGTCACTACCCGATCAGACCGGACTTTCAGGGGCATTATTCGCAACGAGGATAATTTTTCATTGCAAATGCAAACGCCGGACGGAGCCTTTCATCTTTTTGACAAGACCGCCCTGGTGCGCGTCCAGCGCGAGAATAAGTCGCTGATGCCGGCGGATTACGCTGCCCGGTTGACCGGCGGCGAAATAGACGATCTGGTTCGTTTTCTCGCCCGGAATTACGCCGGTGAACGGTCCGCTGCTGATGACGACGACCAGGACTAAACCTGGTATTCCTATTTCGCGAAGACTAACGTTCCGAAGTGTTCCGGCACGTGATTCGGATCGCGGTTCTGCACGCAGGTCGGTTGCCAGCAGAGAAAATGGCGCTGCGGATCGGCTCCCAAGCCGTCAATTCTGTATAAATTCATCCGCCATCTTGTTCCGGCCTTCACAGGCTTGCTGCTCACCGCGGCAAGCGGGATACGCGCAGCGGCATACCAAATCTTTCGTTCGCGATCGATATGTGCTTTCGTCTGCCAGCCGGATGACCAGGAGCGATCATAATCTTTGCGATCCAGATCAATCGCGAGATCGATCCAGTCACCTGTAGGAGCAATTTCAAATTCCCGGTAATGCCGGATATTGCTCCAGTCGTCACCCAAGAACATCTCGACAACATCGCGGTCCCAAAGCCCGACGCGTTTTTTACTGTTATCAGCAGGAAGGAAGAGGTTCAGTTCCACATACGGACATTCGAACAAAAAGTAAAGATCCCGATCTGTCCAGAACGCGCGAATTTGCGTTTTGAGACGCGGATAATCGACCTCGCGGCTACAGTCCTTCGACATGGATTGAACCGAAGAGTCTTTCCAGATAGCTGCCGTCGAGTCCGCGCTCAAGTTTGCCGGTGCGCTTACGTATTGGATGGTAAAGGTCGCACGCGGCTCGACAACAACACATGGTTGCTGACCGTTCAGGCAAAGAGTTGCGATAAGAAAGGCGCTAACGCTGTAAACGCTTCTGATCAACGGCATCTCCAACACCGGAATTCTCGATCGGCGGCTAAGCCGGTGCGTCCTTCACGCTCTCCATTAAACCGAAAAACCCTTCGGCGAGCGTTGGGTGGATATAAATAGCGCCTTTAAGCAGAGTGTATGGTTTGTCCGCCAGCATGAGCGTGCTTAGAATCTGAATCAGTTCGCCGCCTTCGCTTGCCAGAATGGCCGCGCCGAGTATCTTGTCGGTTTCGGCGTCGACGATCAGCTTCATACTGCCGGCGGTTTCGTCGCGTTCGAGAGCGCGCTGAACGCGGCTCATTGGCATGGTTCCGATCTTCAGTTTTCGTCCCTGCGCGCGCGCTTCTTTCTCGGTCAGGCCCACACGGCCGAGCGCCGGATCGGTGAACACGGCGTACGGAACAAGACGCGTTTTCGTGCTGAGGTTCTTTCCTTCGTAGAGATTGCCGAAGATGATCTGAAAGTCGTTATAGGAGATGTGGGTGAAGGCGGGGCCGCCGGTTACATCGCCCATCGCCCATATGCCGGGGGCGGTAGTTTCCAGGCGATCGTTCACTACGATGTAGCCTTTCTCATTCGTTTCCACGCCGGTTTTCGATAGTTCCAGATCTCTTGTCTGGGGCGTGCGGCCGGTGGCAGCAAGCAGATGCGAACCCTCAATTACGTTGCTGCCGATCGCCACCGCGATTTGTGAATTGCGCTTCTCGACTTTTGTCGTGCGCGCATTCAGATGAAACCGGATGCCCTCCGCCTCGAGTACTTTCTGCAATTCGGAAACAATCTCTGCATCCTCGTGCGGCAGAATCTGCGGGCCGTTTTGCAGCACGGAAACTGCGCTGCCGAAACGCCGGAACATCTGCGCAAATTCCAGGCCGACGTAACCGCCGCCGAGCACGATGAGGTGCTCGGGAATTTGCGCCAGCTCCATGATTGTGACGTTCGTCAGGTATGGGACTTCGCTCAGTCCGGGTATCGAGGGAATGGTGGGTGTGGATCCGGTATCAAGGAAAATTCGCTCGGCTTCGAGCTCATCATCTTCGACCTGAAGACGCTTGTGGCCGATGAAACGCGCGCGGCCGCGTTTCCATTCCGGCTGGCCGGGGCCATTGACGCTCTTTTCCCAACCGGAGCGCGAGGCTTCGACGCGTTTGCGCTTGCGCTCGAGGACAACGGCAAGATCCACGGTTACTTTGCCGGTGTGTACGCCCCAACGTGCAGCCTGACGGGAGTAATGCGCGATCTGCGCGCTGGCGACCATCGTCTTTGTCGGCGTGCAACCGGTGTTAATACAGGTGCCACCAAGCTGATCCGATTCCACGAGCAGCGTGCGCTCGCCGCGTTTCGCAAGCGCCGCGGCGAGCGGGTTCCCGCCCTGCCCGGAGCCGATGATAATCGCATCGTAGTGCGTGGCCGGTTTGGTCATTTTGTTTCCGTCATTTTATCCGGGAAGACCTGGCGCAGGCATCTTATCGAAGTCTCTTGGCGCATGTCTCTCTTACCGCGCAGGCAGTACCTGCTTTATTACGTACCTCTAAACTCTCGTGACGGTGATTCCGAGTTCTACGAATGCTGATGTAGCTTCCTCGGGAGTTTCATGCAGAACGACAAGTTCGCTCACTTCTGTGACGGGCGCGATCACGAAAGAGGAGGCAGCATTCAGTTTCTCGGCGGAGGCGAGAACGACGGTTTCGGCCGCACAGTCGCTCAGGGCTCGTTTGATGTGTGCTTCTTCCAAATCGCCGGTGCTTAGGCCGGCGACAGGATGGATGCCGGTTACCCCTATAAAGAAGAGGTCCGCTCTGATCTGCTTGATGGCTTCGATAGTGGCCGCACCCATCGCAACGACAGAGTGTTTGTAAAGGCGGCCGCCTAATAGCACCACTTCGACAGCACCATGCTCGGCGAGCTCGACGGCGATGGTCGGGCTGTGGGTGACGACGGTGGCTTTCAAGTCCGGAGGGAGATGACGCGCAATCTGAAGCGTGGTGGTTCCGCCGTCGAGGATCGCGACCTGACCGGGCCTGATCATCTGCGCTGCGGCGCGGCCTAGTCTCGCTTTTTCGTTCGTTGCAAGCTTCTGGCGACCGGGAAAATTCACCGTCGCCGGCGAAGCCAGGAGAGCGCCGCCGTGGACTCGCTGTAGGAGACCTTCCTCAGCTAACTCGCGCAAATCGCGGCGGATCGTGTCTTCCGAAAGGCTCCATTCGCGGCTGATTTCCTTGGCGATGACGTGCCCGTCGCGGCGGACCCGCTCCATGATGTGACGGCGCCTCTGGCTGGTTAGCATGACCACAGTATCGCACGATACTGCTGTATTTTGCTTGTTTCTGCATGATTGTGCGTGTTATTATCGCCACAGATGAATAACGTTCGGATCCGGACAACAGAAGTTCTTTCGGATGACTGGTATGTACTCAAGAAGACGACCTTCGATTTGCGCCGGCGAGATGGTACGTGGCAGACGCAGACGCGCGAAACATATGATCGAGGAAACGGAGCGACGATACTTCTCTACAACCGAGAGTGGCGGACTGTGCTGCTGACGCGGCAGTTTCGCTATCCGGCCTATGTGAACGGCTGCCCGGACGGAATTCTGATCGAAGCGTGCGCGGGGCTGCTCGATGAGGACGATGCAGAGACCTGCATTCGCAAGGAGACGGAGGAAGAGACCGGCTATCGCATCGGCCAGGTTTCAAAGCTGTTTGAGGCATATATGAGTCCGGGGTCGGTGACGGAGAAGCTGTACTTTTTTGCAGCAGAGTATGAGCCGGGGGTGAAGGCCGCGCGCGGCGGCGGGAACGCGAGCGAGGGTGAGGATATAGAGACTGTCGAGATCGGTTTTGAGCAGGCGCTGGAGAAGGTAAACTCGGGCGCAATTCAGGATGGGAAGACAATTCTGTTGCTGCAGTACGCGAAATTGACCGATCTGCTCGGCTGAAGTGACCGCGCGCCGGCGCGCGGTCGGAACAACTTAGCTGCGGTCGTAGAAAGCGGGCGGCTCGATGCCGAGCGAACGCAGGTAGACGTAGGCTTGGCCGCGATGATGAATTTCGTTGTCAACGGCGTAGAGAATCGTCGTCATACCGGTAGCTTCCCATTTGCCGAAGGCCTTATCGGTTTCCGAGAAGCGGTGGGCCGGGATCGTTGGCCAGA
The DNA here is from genome assembly GCA_036557945.1 of Bryobacteraceae bacterium. Lineage (GTDB taxonomy): Bacteria > Acidobacteriota > Terriglobia > Bryobacterales > Bryobacteraceae > Bog-105. The sequence continues at coordinate 34,587 of DATBGM010000215.1, forward strand.
TCCTGTTAAGAGCTTCGGTGGCATTGTCCCAAAGCTTGAGGAGTTCTGCCTTGGTGCGCGGGGGATTGTCGTATTTCAGCTCTTTCCATTCGCCGGTTGCGACGCCTTGGGCGATGGGCTCCGTCATGATCAGGAACTCGACGACCATGTCGGAAAAGGGTCGCATGGAGCCGATGGAATAGGCAAAGAGCTTGTCTTCGGGAAATGCCTCGATTACGCGCCGTGTGAGACGGCGATGGCCTTGCCAGTGTTCGAGCAGCGCTTCCGCCGTCAGAACGTTGGTTGCGGTTGCAGCAGCAGTCATGGTTGTTTTTCCTCCACAAAAGCAAGCGTAGAGGCAATTCCCGACAAGGTGTGTCGTAATTACGTTTATGTACGACCCGATCATGCGTGTGCTGACCGTTTTAGAAATTCTGCAGGCGCGGGAGCGGGTAAGCGGGGCGGAACTGGCATCGCGGCTGGAGGTGAACACGCGCACGGTGCAGCGGTACATCGCGCGGCTGCAGGATTTGTGCATACCGGTGGAGTCGGTGCGCGGGGCAGGCGGGTACTATCGGTTGAAGCCGGGTTTTCGCTTGCCGCCTTTAATGTTCACAGATGAGGAGGCGCTGGCCCTGACGTTGGGGCTACGGGCCCTGCGGAATTTGGGGCTGGCGGCGTTTGCACCGGCGACTGAAGGTGCGGCGGCGAAGTTGGGGCGGGTGCTGCCGGAGAATTTGCGCGAGAGCGCGCGGACCGTGGACGAAGTGGTGGCGCTCGAGCCGGGGCCCTGGGTGATATCGACTTCGGCGGAATCGCTGATGCGGGTGGCAATGGCGATCCGTTTGCGGAGGCGAGTCGGGTTTGCGTATCGGACCTATAACGACATGCTTTCACGCAGGGAGTTCGAGCCGTACGGCGTGATTCATCTGGATGGGCGCTGGTATGTTGCGGGGAGATGTTTGCTGCGCGAGGACTTGCGCACATTCCGGCTCGATCGCATCTCGGAGCTGGCGTTGGGCGCGGAAACGTTTACGCGTCCGGCGGATTTCGAGATGCGGGAGTATATGCAGCGTTCGATGCCGTTTGCGCAGTCGGCGCATACAGTGGATGTCTGGCTCGACATGCCAGTTGAGCAGGCGCGGTCGCACTTTGCGCTGCATCGTGTGGCCATGCGAGGGGAAGATGGCGGCACAGCGATGTCGTGCGGGCGCGACAGCCTCGAGGCGTTTGCCGCGATGCTGCTGAGTTTGGGTTGCAGGATTGTCGTGCGCGGACCGGAGGAGTTGCGGGAGGCGTTTCGCAGGCTGGCGGCGCGGGCGGCGGAGGCGGGACGGTGAGTTCCCGCGCTTACGCCCCATGGCTCGGTTTCAGGCAGCAGTTTTGGTGTATTGTTTTTCAATATGCCTGAAACTCACCACGATTATGTCGCGGATGTAAAGAAATATGCGCCGGCTGCGGATGAAGCGGCGGTAGCTGGAATTGTGAAACATTTGGGAATCGCGGTCAGGAGCCGGGATGCATCCTTCGTGGCCGGCGGCGATCCCGAGGAAGTGAAGCGGGTACGCGAGAGCTTTTTAAAGAAGAAGCTCGGACTAACGCAGAGCGATGCGGAACTGGATGCGGCGATCAAAGAGGTGCTGGAAAGGATGAAGGGTGTGCGCGACAAAAGCCGCGCGACCGTTTATTACCTGTTGGCGGAGAAATTCGGTAAACTGGCCGATTTTCACCACGCTTAGCGGGCGTGTTCCTGCAACCTGAAGCGCAGAGGTTTGTCGGATCCTTTCGAGTAGAGCAGGAGCGAAGAGCCCTTGCGCTCGAAGCGGCCGACGGACTGAAGAGCCTTCAGGTATTTGTCTTCCTGATTCATGACAGCTTCCGGACAAGCCATGCGGGTGGAGATGAGCGGACCGATCTTGATACTGGTTCCGCCGATTTCGACAGAGCCGGAGAAGCGGTTGCAGGAGGCGCGACCGGCAACTCTTCCCTGCTCCGGAAATGTCAGCGTGGCTTGCGCGTTGTCGATGACCCCGCTGCCGGCGAGATCTTCGAGCAACCATTCGCTACCGATGAGATCGGATTCCGTTTGGGCGGGCTCGGCTTTTCGAATGGAAGAGATTTCGAGGACGGGACGCGTATCGGTTTCGACACCCTGGCGATGCGCGAGTCGGCCGGTGGCGCGGACGTGCTGGTGGTTAAGTTGTTCAAGCGCGGCCGGGTTTTTATAAGAGATTTCAAAGCTGGTGAACTGCTTGCCGTCGATTGTGAGCGGCGAATCGAGCTGGATGGACCAGCCGGTGGTTTCGCCACCGATGGCCATGGCGCGGCTGAGTGTGCCGGTTAGGTTGATCCGCTGTTGTTGAGACCAGGCCAGAGCGGCGAATAGAAGCGCGGCGAGGACGAAACGCATATGAGTCAGAGGTTACCGCGGCGCGCCTGTTCGCGCTCGATGGCTTCGAAGAGCGCCTTGAAGTTGCCTTTGCCGAAGCTGCGGCTGCCTTTGCGCTGGATGATTTCGTAGAAGAGAGTCGGGCGGTCTTCAACGGGCTTGGTGAAGATCTGGAGCATGTAGCCTTCGTCGTCGCGATCGACCAGAATGCCGAGTTGCGCGAGCCTGTCGATCGGCTCATCGATTTTGGCGACGCGACTCGTAAGGTCTTCGTAATACGTGGTGGGGATGGTGAGGAACGGGACGCCCTGATTGCGCAGGCGGGTGACGGTGTCGATGATGTCGTGCGTTGCCATGGCGATGTGCTGGACGCCAGGGCCGCCGTAGAATTCGAGATACTCTTCGATTTGCGATTTTTTGCGGCCGACAGCAGGCTCGTTGATCGGGAAACGGATGCGCTCGTTGCCGTTAGCCATCACTTTCGACATCAGGGCGGAGTATTCGGTCGAGATGTCCTGATCGTCGAAGTGCTTGAACATCTTGAAGCCCATGACGTTTTCGTAGAACGCAACCCAGCTGTTCATCTGACCCCAGCCGACGTTGCCGACCATGTGGTCGATGTGCAGGAGGTTGACGGGGCGGGCGATACCGTCGGCTTCTTCGACTGGTTCAAAGCCAGGTAGAAACGGGCCGCTGTAGGCGCCGCGCTCGACGAAGGTGTGGACGGTGTCGCCGTAGATGGCAATGGAGGAGAGGCGGACCACGCCGTTGGTGTCCTGGAGCGTGTACGGGACATCGACGGATTTTGCGCCGCGTGAGGTGGTTTCGCGCCAAGCGGAATCCGCGTTATCGACCGAAAGGGCGACGGACTTGACACCATCGCCGTGGCGGCGGACGTGATCGGAAAGCGGACCGTCGGCCGAGAGCGGAGTGGTGAGAACGAAGCGTATTTTGCCCTGCTCCAGAACATAGGAGACGCGATCGCGCGTGCCGGTTTCGGGTCCGCGGTAGGCGGTGAGGGTGAAGCCGAAAGCGGCACGGTAGAAGTAGGCCGCCTGGCGCGCGTTGCCTACGAAAAATTCGACATGGTCCGTGCCATGAATGGGCAGGAAATCGTGTTGCGTGGCCGCGTCATCTTCAAGCGGTAGGATATTACTCGGGTTCGTCATTTCGCATGCCTCGGTATCATCAACTCGGCGAACTGCCGGCGAAGCGGCACAAAGTTTACCGGCAGCCCTCTGGCGAATTGTACGCGGAAGAGCTGATGGGGAATATGGGTTTTGTCGGCCCGGCATCGCTGTTGTATCACGTGCGCCGGCCGACGGCGGTGCGAGCGTTGCGCACATTGAAACAGGTGCATTGGGAAAGCGCGACGCCCGAGCCGCTGCGGCACCGGCATTTTCGCACCGGCCAGCTTTCGCGTAAAGGGAACGCGATTCTGGACCGGACGCCGCTGCTCTACAACAACGACGTTTCGATGGAGATCGTACATCCGGCGGAAGAAGTCTCCTCCTTCTACCGTAACGCGCAAGGCGACGAAATAGTTTACGTGAGCCAGGGCGCAGGACGGCTCGAATCGACGTTCGGCGCTATTGATTTTTCGAGCGGCGATTATCTGGTGATTCCGCGCGGCATTCTGCACCGGTATCGGTTTTCAACGGAGACGACGCTGCTGGTAATCGAGAGCGCCGGGTTTGTGCGCACGCCGCGGCGCTATCGGAATGAGTTCGGGCAGTTGACGGAGGCGAGCCCGTACTCGGAGCGCGACATACGCGTACCACAGGCCCTGGAGACGCACGACGAAAAGGGCGAGTTTCCGCTCATTATCAAGAAAGCGAACAGCCTGAGCGAGATGATTCTGGCGTATTACCCGTTCGACGTGATCGGGTGGGACGGGTACTACTATCCGTGGGCGCTCAACATTCATAATTTCGAGCCGCGCGTGGGGCGCTTTCATCTGCCGCCGCCGACGCACCAGACCTTCGAGGGCGACGGGTTTGTAGTTTGCTCGTTTTGTCCGCGTCCGTTCGATTTCGATCCGGAGGCAGTGCCCGCGCCGTATTCGCATTCGAACGTAATGTCCGATGAGGTATTGTACTACGCGAATTCGGAGTTCATGAGCCGGAAAGGGATCGAGTATGGCTCGATCACGCTGCATCCGGACGGGCTGGCGCACGGGCCGCAACCAGGCCGAACGGAAGCGTCGCTCGGGCAGAAAGAGACAAACGAGCTTGCTGTGATGATGGACACGTTTCGAGGCCTGCATGTGAGCAAGGCGGCGGTGGAGATCGAGGACCGGGATTACTATCTGTCGTGGCTCGATACATAGCACCGGCGCTACGAACACTACTCGATCGCATTGTGGATTATGCGGGGGCTTTTCCGCCGGCATCGCTTTCGGCGCGGGAGGCTTTGCAAAATTACCAGCAATACCGGCGCGGGCCGTACGCGTGGATGCTAGGCCGTTTGGTGGTCCGGCGCCCGGATCTTGAATTGAGCGCCGGCGTGCCGCTCTCTTTGGTGAGTGATTCAGACGATAGGCGGCCGGAGGTTATCGAATCGACGAGCTTTGTCAAAACGGAAAAGCCGTTCTATTGGGAGACGGAAGATCTGGAAGCTGTGCGGAGGACGAAAGTGTTTGGCAAGTTTCGCGCAAAGCCGGAAATGGAGGCGCTGGCCGGTTTTATTGAGCGTGCGGGGCAATTACGAATACCGTTTAAACTCACCGCCGGACTGCACGGGGCGCTCGGAACGGAGGCGGCGCATGGATTTGTGAATGCGTTTCTGGCAGCGGCATTCGCCTGGTTCGAGCATCCGGTCGTGATCGGTGATGTGCTCGCGGAGACCGATGCGAAGTCATTTCATTTCGATGAGCGTGCGCACTGGCGCGAGCATTCACTCAGCAGCGAACAAATTTCAATTGCGCGCCGGGAGTTCGCGCATTCGTTCGGTTCGTGTTCGTTTATTGAGCCGATTGAGAGCTTGCAGGCGCTAGGCTGGCTGCCGGATTGATTCCAGTGATCGACGAGACGCATGCGCCGGATCTTCGGAGCTGGGTGGAATCTGCGAACCGGGCGGGGTGCGAGTTTCCGATTCAAAATTTGCCGTTCGGAGTGTTTCGTACGCCGGGCGAGAAGAAGACACGGCTCGGAGTAGCAATCGGCGATGCGATTCTGCCGGTCGCGGAATGGCTGTCAGGCGAAACGCTGAATGGCTATTGTGCGCTTACCTCTTCCGAGCGGCGGGAACTTCGGCGGACGCTGAGCCGTGCTCTGGCGAAAGGCGCGCGCAAGCGGGAATTATTTCCGCAGCGCGAGTGCGAGCTGCTGTTGCCTATGGCGATTGGCGATTACACGGATTTTTATGCGTCGATTGACCACGCGACGAATGTCGGGCGCATGTTCCGGCCTGATAATCCGCTTCTTCCGAACTACAAGCACATGCCAATCGCGTATCACGGGCGGACATCGTCAATTGTCGTGAGCGGCACGGCGATCCGGCGTCCGAACGGGCAGTTGGGCGAGGGAAGATTCGGGCCGTCCGGGGAACTCGATTATGAGCTGGAGCTCGGGATGTTTCTAGGGCCGCAAAACCGTTTGGGCGAACCGATTCCGATCGCACAGGCAGAGCAGCATATTGCAGGCGTTTGCCTGGTGAACGATTGGTCGGCGCGGGATGTGCAACGGTGGGAATATCAACCGCTCGGTCCGTTTCTCGCCAAGAATTTTGCGACATCGATTTCGCCGTGGCTGATTACTCTTGAGGCGCTGGCGCCGTTCCGCACGCAAGCTTTGGCGCATGACACGCCGGCGCCGCCCTATCTTGCGCCGGCGGGCAGCGGATTCGATATCGAATTAGAAGTCTGGCTGAAGACGCAGCGCATGAAGGAGCCGGTGCGCGTGAGCAAGACATCATTTGCGCGAATGTATTGGACATTGGCGCAACTGGTGGCGCATCATAGTTCGAACGGATGCCTGCTGCGGGCGGGGGACCTGATTGCGAGCGGAACCGTTTCGGGTCCGGAAAAAGCGAATCGTGGATGTTTGCTTGAATTGACGTGGAAAGGAACGGAGCCGGTTGAGCTGCCATCGGGCGAGACGCGAAAGTTTCTGGAAGACGGCGACGAAGTGACATTGACCGGGGGCTGCCGGCGCGAAGGATTCGCCGCAATCGGGCTGGGCGCGTGCAGCGGAACGATTCTTCCGTCGCGTAACTTTGAGGCGATCGCGCGCGAATGAAAGAGGAGGCGGATGAGCTCGAATCGCTCATGCGGCGTTATCAGCAATCCGATCGAGAGGCGGCTTCGCGGCTGGTGGAATCTTTGAGCGCGCAGGTCTTTCGTTTTTTTCTGGCGCAGGTGCGAGATCGCTCGCGCGCCGAAGACCTGCTGCAGGACTTCTGGCTGCGTGTGCATCACGCGCGGCGCACCTATCGCGCCGGCGAGCCGGTTCTGCCGTGGATTTATGCAATTGCGCGTCGTACACAGATCGACGATTTCCGGCGGCGGACGCGTGTGAGCCGGCATGAGTGGCAAAGTGAAACGCTGCCGGAAACGGCGGCTTCGGCTGCGGACCAGGACGATTCGCCGGCGCTCGACGATTTATTGAAGCCATTACCGGCGTCGCAGCGCGAAGTGTTGATCCTTTTGAAAGTAAACGGGCTTAGTTTGGAAGAGACGGCGCGGGCGACGGGCACGAGCGTCGGGGCGGTGAAGCAGAAGGCGCATCGCGCGTACAACACGCTGCGGAAAGTATTGGGTGGGTCTTAGCGATGCCGAACGAACGGGATGATATGCGGCTGGGGGCGTTCGACTCGATTCAGCTAGAGATGCCGGATGCGGATCACCTGGCAAGCATTGCGGCACAGATGCAAAGCTCGCTTCGGCCCGTGCGGCCGTTTCCTTCGCGGCCCGCGGTCGTGGCGCTTTCTTTTCTGTTGTTCGCGGTATTCGCGGTCGCGGCGGCGATGCCCTTCGGCTACGGCGGTTTCCACCGCTTCCAAGCGGTCCAGCGGATGCTGGATTACGGGGTAGTGGCTGTCCTCGCGCTGCTTTTTTCCATCTCTCTCGACCAGCAGATTGTTCCCGGCTCTAAGGCGCGCATGTCTCCGAGCACGGCGATCCTGACTTCGCTCGCAGCCCTGTGCGCTGTGACACTGCTGCTGTTTCCTCAGGTGGCGATGCGCGACTTTGTGGCGCGAGGCGTGCCGTGTTTGCGGCTGGGTTTGATTGTGAGTGCGGTTGGCGGCGTGGTCGGTTGGGTGTTTGCGCGTAAAGGCTATGCCACTTCACCGGCGCGGGCGGGTGCGGTGCTGGGCAGCTTTGCGGGGCTGGCCGGGGTGGCTGTTCTGGCGCTCCACTGTGCGATTCAAAACGGCCCGCATGTGCTCCTGTGGCATCTGGGCACGTACGTCATTGCGGCTGTTACCGGAGCACTAATCGGCTTGCGGCGCCGCTTTCTCCGGACTAAGACGCACCCATAGCGCATTGTGATCAGAGAAAGCAGCCGGTTCGACGCTTGCTTCCAGCGCCCGCAGGTGACGCACGAAGATCCAATCCAGGTGCCGGCGCAACGCCGGGTACGTATTCAACCCGTTTGGGAAAGGTGTTGCGAAACCGTACTGCTCCATAGCGCGACAGATAGCCCGGCTATGTAGAGGTCCTCCGGGCAGGGGCAGGCGGTTGCGGAACCAGTACACGTCATTGGTATTGAAATCGCCGCCGATCAGTTGCGGCCCCGTATAGCGCGCGGCTTCGTGAATAACCGGCTGAAGCTGCTCGAGACGCTCCCCGGCATTGATGCGAGTATCCAGATGAGCATTCCAAACACGCAATTCTCCGCAAGGCGTGTGCACGGTGGCAGCGAGCGCAAAGCGGTTCCGGGTACGCCGGCCGAGATCGCACTGTTTCAAGCGCCGGGTCTGCACATCGCTGATGGGATAGCGGCTGATTAAGGCGAGTCCCTGGTCGTGAACGCCAGGAGCGGCCGGGGCGAACGTTTCGAAGTACCCCAGGTGGCGTGCAACGAGAGCGGCGGCATTGCATTTGCCGTCCACATCGAAGACTTCCTGCAGCAGAAAGAGATCGGTATGGCGCAAGCGCGGAGCCCGGTCGAGCGCTCGCAGGATTTTGCCGGGGTCGGTTTCTCTCGCTACGTTCAAAGAAACAACCGATAAAGTCGGTTCAGGAATCATTGATGCGATTCCTTCTGCTCGCGTTGGTGCCGGCGATAGAGCCGGAACGCCTTGTGGAGCAGCGCGAGCGCCATCCAGAGCAGTATGACGATGGAAGGATAGACCAGCAGCTTCGGCAGGAAAGCGAAAAGCACGGCCAGGCCGAGAAGCAGCAGGCCGAAGAGCGTCATAATGCGCGCTTCTACCGAGCCAATAACGCGGCGATTGGTAAACGCGGCGCCGAGAGTGTTGCTGAGACGAATTGCACCGGCAGCGGCACGGCCAACGCTGCCGCCACCACTGGTGGTTGCCGCCGGCTGATGACGCGGCTCGCGTGGCGCGCGCACTTTTTGGCGGCGGTCGAGGACAATCTCGGTTGCATTTTCCAAGTCGCTCAGGTAAAGCGATTCCATCTCGCGGGCGAAGGATTCGTCTTCGATGATGGCGTCCAGCTCGCAATTGCCCAGCCAGCTCGCGAGGTTGAGGTTGGAAGAGCCGACGCGGGCCCAATGTCCATCGGCCACGGCTGTTTTGGCATGCAGCATGGAGCCGTTCCATTCGAAGACTCGCACACCGGCTTGGAGAAGCGGTCTATAACCTGCTCTCGATAAGGGTTTGATGAGCGGGATGTCGGTGCTGTTGGGCAGCAGCAGCCGCACATCGACGCCATCGGCAGCGGCCGCCTTCAGCGCCTGCACAAAAGGCGTGGTGCCGGCATAGTAAGCATCGGTGAGCCACAATCGCTTTCTGGCGAGAGCGGCGACGAGCTGGTCGACACGAAACAGACCGGCGGTCGCGGGCAGAGTGGCCACCACTCGCAAGCTGACGTCGCCCGCGGGAGTGAGCGCATCCTGAGAAATAATACTGGCAGCCGGAATCGCGCTGCCCAACATAGCCCAGACTTCGGCAAAGGCTTTTTCTACGGCGGCCACGGCCGGGCCGCGTACCTCGACGCCGGTATCGCGCCAGGGATCGATTCTCTTCGCCGGGTCACCCAGCCACATCTGGCCGACGCACAAACCGGTAATAAAGGCGACCTCCGCGTCGACCACGAGCATTTTGCGGTGATCGCGCGAGAGCCAACCGAGCGGGCTGTCGAGGCGCGGCGGATTATAACAACGCACTTCTACGCCCGCGGTGCGCAAGCGATTCCAGAACCGGCGGGATGCTTTGCCGAATCCGCCCAGCCAGTCGTAGATCAGGCGGACGGAGACGCCTTCCCGCGCTTTGGCGATCAAGGCAGTAGCAAATTCACGTCCAATGTGGTCTTCATGGATGGTGTAGCTCTCGAAATGAATCTGCTGGCGGGCGTTTGCGATGGCGGCCAGCCAGGCTGGGTAGTTTTGCTGCGCGTCCTTAAGCAATCGAACGTGATTTCCGGCAATCAATGGCGCACCGGCGGCTCGCGAGAACGCCTGGTCGGCGAGCGTGCGGACCGGCGGCAGAGCGGCATGCTCGGATGACTGATAGGGAAGGGCGCTCACGATCCGGTCTTCCTCCGATGATGACAGAGTTGACGCTCCGAGCCGGATATATGACGTAACCAACTTGCGCCGGGCGGTTCCTACTGATTCTTAGCTCCGGGCGCAAGAACCTGGT
>DATBGM010000216.1:0-9947 GCA_036557945.1 Bryobacteraceae bacterium
ATGGGTCGATACCACTCGGAAGGTGTGCACAACATTCCGTGGCAAAAACGCCGACTGGCCGGATTCTAATGTGATCTCTTCGTTGCCGCGGAGCACTTTCAACTTGCCTTCCAGCACGTAGAACAACTCATCTTCGTTACGGTGAACGTGCGGTGGGGGCTCAGCGCCAGGTCCGCCCTCCATTTCGAGTAGCGCAAATTGGCCCGCAGTATCGCTTGAATCAGCGTGAAACGTAATAAGCCCGCCGTGCCAGAGAATGGAGCGGTCCAGCCTGGAATTGGCTGCTTGATTTTCAAAGGAAAGTAAGGCAGAGCCCATTTGTCGATCTCCTTACTTCAATACGCGGAACGGGAAACCGATTTGGCTCAGCGGCGAGGAAACTAGAATCCCGTGCCGCGCGACATCTCACGTTTCAGAAACGCCTTTGCGACCGCCCAGTCTCTTTTTACGGTCGCAGGCGAGACGCCCAGTACTTCCGCCGTTTCTTCGATCTTCAGACCTGCGAAATAGCGTAGCTCCACGATGCGGCTTTGCTGGGGATCGGTACGTGCCAGAAGCTCGAGTGCGTCATCCAGCGCGATAAGATCTACATCTCCTGTTGCAGCCGGTTCCATGCCTTCTTCGAGCGAGAGCTTGATCTGATCCCCGCCGCGCTTGCCCGCCATCTTCGCGCGCGCATGATCTACCAGAATGCGCCGGATCAACTCCGCCGAGAGCGCAAAAAAGTGATTTCGATTGCGCCACTCAACCTGCCGTTGATCTACGAGGCGCATATACGCCTCATGGACCAGTGCCGTGCCTTGTAGCGTGTGGTTCGCGCGCTCCCGATGGATGTAGGACTGCGCCAGACGCCTTAACTCGTTATAAACCAGTGGCGTCAGCGCATTCAGCGCTTCCTGATTGCCGCCCTGCCATTGTCCTAAGAGTGCCGTGATGTCATGAGTAGAGTCGCTCATGGATTCCTCAAATTCATATCGCGTATGAGCACGACGTCCGCAGTCGTGAGTCCGCGTGAATAAATTAAGCCGCCCTCGCGCGACCAGTCGAAAGAATAGATTTCGCCCGAATCGAACCGGGTGAGAGCGCGCGGCGCACCGCCATCAATGGGCAGCACCCAGATATTCGAAGCCGAGTGCGCATAATCCAGGAAGGCGATTGCATCTCCATTTGGCGCCCATCGAATCGGCGTATCCGGCTTGGCATCGGGTGTCGCATTGAGGACACGCAATGGCTCGCCTCCATCGGGACCAAAAATGGCGATCTTCCATTGTGGATTTTCGGCGGTTTCGCTATACCACGCCGCGATGCGGCCGTCCGCGCGGGAAACGGACGGGTGCATCGTCAAAGCCGTCGTTATCTGCTCCGCTTTGCCGCCCGCGGCCGGCACGCGCCAGAGATTGAACACGCCGTTCGTGCTGGTTCTGTGGAACAGGACGGATTTTCCATCCGCGGTAAATTGCGGCCAGTTACCATCGCCTGCGCTGTTACTCAGCTGCTGCGAACGGCTACCGTCCAAATTCACCCGCCACACCTGCCAATTTCCGCTTCGATTGGAATGAAACGCAAGCGCATCGGCGCCGGGTGAGCCGCTGGGAGCGTAATTGCGACCGGTACCTGAAGTGATCTGCCGCTGTCCGCTTCCATCCGCATTCATGACCCACAAGTCCGCCGAGCCCGTGGCATCAGAAGCATATAAAATCCGGCCATCGGAAAGCCAACAAAGATCGAAATAACGGCCGCTGCCGGCTGTAATCTGCACGGGACGCGTCAAATTGCCCGGCTTTGCGACGTAGACATTCGAAAGAGTCTGCGACTGTACCGAAACCATCTCCGTACCGCGTTTATCAACACTTGCTCCGGAATAGTCATTTAGATCGTTTCCAATGCGGCGAACACCCTCTTCAGACTCCGGATACGGCACATACCAGATTTGCTGGAAAGAAGATTCGTGCTCTTGTCCGACTACGGCCAGTGCTCTCTTTTCGTTGGCCCACGCAACGCTCTGGACCCACTGCCAGCGTGGCGATACCACGGCATGACGGTCGCCGGTCGCCGTGTCTACTACATACAAGCGCACCAGAAAACCGTTGCGATCTTTATCTTCTCCTGCGTAGACGATTTGGGCGCCGTCAGCAGACCAGGCCGGCCTGCAGGTCCAGGCGAAACGAAGCGGGTACTTGTAAGAAGTAAGAACCTGCCGTTTACCCGTTCCCACATCCAAAATAATCAGCTCGTCCGTTCCCTGGTCGAGATTGGAGGCATAGAAGGCCGCCCTCTGGCCGTCTGGCGAAAGACTGACAGGCCCGGGAAATCTTCCTTGAATCTGAGTGATCGGACCTCCAGTAACCGAAGCCGTAAAGAGACTGCGGTTGGCAGGATCCTTCGGCGGAAACGTCACAAATTCAACCGCAGAACCATGCTCGGTAAATCCGAGATCGCTGAGTTTTCCGCTGAGGTGCTCGATGAGCTTGGCAGTGCGCCCGCTCTGTATGTCGCGACGCCAGATTGCCATGCCCCCCGCGCTCTGAGCGGCGAAAACGACCGTTCTTCCATCGGGCGAAATGGCGGCGCTATCGGCGATACCATTCGTCGTTAGTTTTGTCGTCTTTACATTCGTAAACGGCACGGGCGGCCGCTTCATCAACCACCAGATCAGGCCCGAAACGATCGCGATCACCGCGCAGGCTACAGCGATGGATGCGAAAGCAGGCTTCTTCCATGTCACAGCCTGCCGCTTCGCCAGAAGCTTTCGAAATCGCGCCTCGCGTCGCACCGGATCCCAGCGTGGATCTACTTCGATCCAGCACAACCACCAATCCCGATCCAAACGGGCTTGTTCGAGATGCCGAAGCGCCTGCTTTGTTTCACCTACTGCCAGAGCGGCGGACGCACGGTCGTAACCGGAAACGTATCTTTTCCTGGTGAGCTCCTCGATTTCATTCTTCAATCGCGTGGCGGCGGCAGTGTTACCCGCCGCCGCCTCGGCGTTAGCCAGAGCGCTTAACGCTGCCGGAGCGCGATTGCCAAGCTGTACCGCACGCTCGGCGCTGCGCAGAGCTTCTGCCACCGATCCGGTTTGCAGATAACACCAGGTGAGCATCTCCTGAAGGATTCCTGATTTCGGCAACTCGCGGGAGGCGTCAAGCAACAGACGCAGCGCGGTATCAAACTGCCGTGCGTTGTAGTAAACAAAGCCGAGAGCCGCGGCGATCAGGATCGAGTTAGGGTCGACGATTTGGGCGCGCTCCAGATTGGCGATCGCCAGTTCCGGCCGGTTTCGCGCCGAATTGAGCAGCCCGAACCAATGGTGCGCGCTTGCGTAGTTGGGATTGCGAACCGTGGCCAGATTGAAATGTCGTTCGGCCATTTCTTCGTCGCGGTGATAAGCCCAGATCGCGAAGGCCAGCGAGGCGTGGGCTTCGCCCAGTGTAGGCTCTAATCGGACGGCAGTTCGTGCCGCATCGATCGAGGCCGCGAAACTCTCCGAAGGCGGTACACCGCCCCACAGGCCCATGCGCAGGTGATAATCCGCAATGCCGGCATGCGCTCGCGCAAACGTCGGGTCGATATCTATCGCCTCCGTAAAGCAGACCAGCGCCTTTAACAGCTTTTCCTGGTCTCCGGAGGCGTTGTTCCAATACCAGCGTCCGCGCAGGTAGGCCGCATGGGCGGCGCCGCTCGTCGTCCCTGAGCGGCTGATCTCCGCGCGCTCTTCGCCAGTCAGGTGGGGCAGAACCGCGTTGGCCACCTGCTCGGCAATCGCGTCTTCGAGGGCGAGGAGCGTTTTCTCGGTAGCCTCCACCTGGCCTGCCCAGACCGCGATACCCGCCTCTGCGAAGACCAGTTGAACGTTCGCGCGAACGCTTTCTTCAAAGATATGAACCGAGCCTTCCAGGATGTATTCGACATTCAGCTCTCGGGCGGCTCGAACTGCTTCTACTCCGCTCGCATACTTCAGAATCGTGCTTGGCGGCGGAATCGACAGGCGATCGATCCTGCTCAGCTTGGTAATCAATGCTTCGGTAATACCGGGTGCGAGGAATGCGTTGCTGCTGGTCTGGTCGCCCAGAATCCGAAAAGGAAGAATCGCCAGCGAGACCTTTGAAACGCCCTCAGTCATCGCGTCCGGTGTGTTCGCCACCGGCGGTACACCGCTCAAGTAGCGGCGGACATCGGCACTAAAGCTTTCAATCGAGGCATATCGCTGCAGCGGATCGGCATGAATGGAGCGCAGCACAATCGCGCGCAGATGGGCCGAAAGGTGCGTCTCGCGCGTACAGGAAGAATCGGCGTCCCGGCGGTCGAGATAGGCCTGATCCGGACGCCGGCCGCAAAGCAGCTCGTAGAGAACGACTCCGAGCGAGTAGATGTCGCTCCGCATGGTCGCCGTCTCGCCGTGCAATTGCTCAGGGCTCGCGTAAGCGGGCGTGAGCATGCGGAAAGTGTGGTGCGTCGCTTCCAGATCGATTCCGGCGGCCGCTTCAATCTCAAGAATCTTTGCAATCCCGAAATCGAGCAGCTTGGGCGTGCCGTCGGCTTTCACCAGAATGTTGCCCGGCTTTAAATCCCGATGAATGATGTTCCGCTCATGGGCATACTGAACGGCCGAGCAAACCTTTATAAAGAGGCTGAGCCGGTCGCGTGTGGTCAGCGAATTGGCCTCGCAATACTCGTTGATCGGCTGGCCCTCCACATACTCCATCACGAAGTACGGAAACCCGTTGGCAGTTGTGCCGCCGTCCAGTAGACGAGCGATGTAGGTGTTCTCCAGGCGTGCGACGATCTGCCGCTCCTGGCGGAAGCGGCGAATAGCCGGCGCGCTCTCGGCGCCGTTGCGGATCAGCTTAATGGCAACGCGCTGATCGAATTCGCTGTCTGCACGCGTGGCGAGATAGACTTCGCCCATGCCGCCTCGGCCGATTTCTTTTTCCAGGCGATATGCGCCAATGCGGGCGCCGATCAGCTTGCCGCCGGCGGCCAGCATTTCAGAGTCGAGGACTGAATTTACGGAAACGACCGGCCGGTCGAGAAAATCGCCTGTCTGATCATAATTCTCGAGGAGACTCTGGACCTCGCGCCTGAGCTCAGGGTTGTCGCCGCACTGGTCCTCCAAATAACGCTCGCGGTCTTCTCCGGTAAGCTCCAGTGCAGCTTCAAATAGCGTCTTGACCTCTGTCCAGAGAATATGGCGGGCGTTAGTCTGGTCCTCGGGTGAGCCCGGACGGGCGTCGCTTTTCATGCGGCTTCCCCGCAGAAAGCAGTAGCATGCGGGGCTAGTCCGGTATTTTACATTACTTTAGGGCAACTTACAGCATGTACCCAAACCAGAAATAGGCCTGCCGTACTAGCGCCATCAGGACCATCGGAAAGTTGTTGTACATGTTCGTCTCGTTTCATCCAGCTACGCGCGAAAGCGGAGGAAAAGGGATCACAAAAATTAGTCTGGCCTTGGTGAGCCGTTTTATGGTTCATCTGCGCGTAACCTGATGAGGATCAAACGACATGCTTCTGGAAATGACCGAAAATTCTGCACCGTCAGCAACGGCTCCCGTAGCGCCTCCGCCCGTTGTTTTGTTGCAGCTTTTGTTCGGCAAGCACATTACCTATTCGCTCTCCGCTCTTGCACGCCTGGGCGTCGCCGACCACATGAGCGACGTTCCGGCGGATGTGGAAACACTGGCCGCTAAGGTTGGCGCACAACCGGCAGCCCTCTACCGGGTGATGCGGATGCTGGCGAGCGTCGGTGCCTTCGAAGAGACGTCCGGGAAATGCTTCCGGCTGACAGAGGCCGGCGCACTGCTGAGGACCGATGCGCCGGGCTCGTTCCGCTATCTGGCCATTCAACTCGGTGATCCCTGGAGCACGCGCTGCTGGGAGCGTTTCACCGACACCCTCAGAACCGGTACCGATGCCGTAACGCTGACGTTCGGGAAGAATGTTTTTGACTTGTTCGCAGAAGAACCCGAGCAGGCCGAGCATTTCAATCGATCGATGACCGGACTCTCGGCGTTCATGACCGAACCGATACTGCGCGCCTATGATTTCAGCACAATCAACCGTCTCGCGGACGTAGGAGGCGGCCATGGCCGCTTGCTCGCTGCGGTTCTAGACAAAAATCCCCGAATGAACGGCGTGGTCTACGATTTGCCCGAAGTTGTAGCAGGCGCGCCGGGACAGCCGCATCTCGCAAAATGCGCCGATCGCATTCGCTTTGAAAGCGGAAGCTTCTTCGAGCGTGTCCCCTCCGGATGCGACGCTTATATGTTGAAATTTATTCTCCATGATTGGAGCGATGAGCACTGTAAAACCATTTTGCAGTGCATTCGTCAGCAGCTTCCTCCGGATGGACGGGTGCTCGTAATAGACCAGATCATTAACTCTGATGCGGCTCCATCGCCGGTTAAGCTCCTGGACATCGAGATGCTCGCTCTGACTGTCGGCGGACGAGAGCGCACCGCACAGGAATTCCGCGAGCTGTTTGCGGCAGCGGGCCTGAAGCTGGTCAATGTATTTCGTACCGAAAGTCCTGTCTGCGTTTTGGAAGCGCGGCCGGCATAAGCGGCCGCGGGCGCGGTGAATGTCCTCGCGATTTTGTCGGCTGCTGGCATGACATGAGTAGCGCAAACGGATGCTGATCTTTTGACCGCGTCACTTCATACCTACTAGTTTGCGAGCGGTGCAGGGCGCGGCCATGCGCCGGCGGGAGTCTCCGGATTGGCTTTCTGAGCCTGGGAGGCAGCATAAGCCTCCTGTACTTGCTTAGGAAACGTGTGTATCATCTTTGCGATTGTCTGGTCCAATTTTTCAACAATCTCCGCATGCGCAGGCGCTACGTCGTAACTCTCGTCGGGATCCGTATTGAGATCGTAAAGTTCAGGATGCGGCAACGCGTAATTCTTAATGCCGCCAGGAGGGGCCGGGACGTATGGCGCTGTATTGTATCGAGCCACATGGAGTTTCCAGTTCATCCAGCGGACGCATTGTAAATTCCAGGAGTTGAAATATAACAGCGGCGGGCGCTCGATCGATGCTACCCGGCCGGTAAGTAGCGGCCAAATATCAATGCCATCCAGCGGCTTTGCGGGTAACTCGGCGCGGCATAGCTTCGCCACCGTGGGAAACACGTCCATCATCGAGGCCAGGCCATCCGATACACGGCCGGGCGGAATTTTGCCGGGCCAGCGCGCCAGAAATGGTTCCCGAACGCCGCCCTCATACGTCGAGTCCTTGCGCCCGCGAAGTCTTCCCGGGCTCCCCTGATACCAAGGCCCGTTATCGCTGGAAAACATTAAGAGTGTGTTCCTATCAAGGCCGGTCTCGCGAAGGGCTCTGAGCACTTCGCCCACGCTCCAATCCAATTCCTCGATTACATCGCCGTATAGGCCCTCCGAGGATTTACCACGAAACCTGGCCGAGGCGGCGAGCGGAATATGCGGAAAGGTGTGTGGCATGTACAAAAAGAACGGTCCATTCCTGGACCGCCGGATAAAGTCCGTCGCAAACGTCGTATAACGCTCCGTCAGTGTGTCCAAATTAGCCGGATCTTCAATGACCTCCGTGTTGTGGATCAAGACACGAGGACTCATGTCGTTGCTGTATGGAATGCCCAGGTACTCGTCGAATCCGCGGCTGGTGGGCATATACTCAGTGGGCCTGCCCAAGTGCCACTTGCCGACACACGCCGTTTTGTATTTCTGCTTCTTCAGGGCATCGGCAAGCGTCGTCTCATCTAAGCTCAACCCGTCTTTGTCTTGAGGAAAGAGAACGCGCGGAACGCCAACTCGAGTCGGATAACGCCCGGTAAGCAGGGCCGCGCGCGAAGGTGAACACACGGGATCGGCCGAGCAAAAATTGGTGAAGCGATTACCTTCGGCCGCAAGCTGGTTCAGGTTAGGCGTCTTGATCTTGGATCCATAGCACTCAAGGTCGCCGTACCCGAGGTCATCGCAGAGAATGAAAACGATGTTGGGTTGTGCCTGGCCGGTTGGTTGTGCGCCCAAGCTGTGCTTGCCGGCTAGCGCCGCGGCGGCTCCAAAACCCAGAAGCGCTTCGCGGCGGCTCAGAGTTCCTTCAGGCATTGTTTTCCTCTTTAACCATACGTATATTAAACGCGACTATGGAGCGAAGCACCGCATGCACATGGCCGTGAATGCGGTTTCGGCAGCCTGGCCGCGGCACGAAGACGGCTCGTGCCCGGCAGGTTTGTTGAGCTGAACGATAATATGACTGCGGCCTGCGGAGCCGCTCGTTGGATCGGATGTCCGTGCCGGTTACGCTCTCCATATCCGAGGCGCGCCGCCTCGCCCTCGCTTCACAAGGATTCAATACGAAGCCGGCCGCGCCCTCTGTCCCGCACCTCCGCAGGCTGGCAGGGCGCCTGCATGCCTTCCAGATCGATTCAGTGAACGTGCTCGTCCGTGCCCATTACATGCCGGCTTTCGCGCGCCTCGGTCCTTATCGAACCGAGGGACTCGACTCGCTCGCTTATCGCAAGCGCGACCTCTTCGAATACTGGGGACACGAGGCGTGCCTCATGCCGATGTCGCTGTATCCACTTGTGAGATATCGCATGAATAAACACACCGAGCGGACGCACGAGTACATGCGGTCTACGAGTGGCCGCTACATGGCAGATGTCTACGCTGAAGTTGCCCGGCGCGGACCTATTACCGCTGCTGAGCTTTCGAATCCGGGCACATGTTCAGGCAGTTGGTGGGGCTGGTGGGGTTCGGGTAATGGGAAGGCGACGCTCGAACATTTGTATGATGCCGGTCTCGTCGCCATTTCCGGCCGCAGAGGATTCGAACGCCTTTACGATATTACCGAGCGTGTCATACCCCAATCGGTGCGAGATGCGGTAGCGCCACCGCGTGAAGAAGCGATGAAGCAGTTGATCTGCCTTGCGGCGAAGGCTTACGGCATTGGGACGTTGACTGACATCGCCGGCTACTTTAACGTTGACGGTTGGCGTGATCGAATGCCACCGGGTCCGAGATGGACCTGGTCGAAGACTCCGGAGCGCCGGCGTGCCCAACCCATCGTGAAACGGCTCGTGTCGGAACTCGTCGAAGAAAGACGCCTGCTGCCGGCGCGCGTGATTGGCTGGAAGGAGGAGGCGTATCTACACCCGCAAGCACGCGTTCCCCGGAGCATCGATGTTCGCGGATTCGTGACACCATTCGACTCACTCGTCTGGGAGCGCCGGCGCATGCAGCGGCTTTTCGGGATGAAATATACGATTGAAATGTACGTGCCGCCGCCCAAACGAGTCTATGGTTACTACGTGTGCCCGTTCCTGCTCGGTGATACTCTCGTTGCCCGATGCGACCTCAAGGCTGATCGAGCACGCAGGTGCCTGATGGTACAAAGCGCATTTCTCGAGCCGGGGCAGGATGCGCGGCGTGTGGTGCCGGACTTGATCAATGAACTCGAGCAAATGCAGGATTGGCTGGACCTCGACCGCGTCGAGGTAAGCAAGCGTGGCGACCTTGCACCGATGCTACGGCGGTCCATGCTCTAGCGCGAAGCCCCCCTGCTGGTCCCGCGGCGAGGTGTTTTCAACGCTCGATGCGGCCGGCTTCGCCGCCGTATCGAGCTTACTCGGCGAACTCAATGCGTCAGCGTTTGGCGGCGTCGCCTGTTACTCGGCAAAGCGGTAAGGAATCAACGGCGCCGATGCGCGGCGGTTACAATCTTCGGTTACGCAATCATGTGCCACTGGTCCCAGTCAATATGCATTGCGTGGCATCGAGGCGGGAACAATCACCTGCTATCGTATCGGCTACGGGTCGTAAAGAGACGAGCCGCGACTCATTTGGCGGTCGAAGCTGAGTCCATGTACTTAATGAGCAGCACTTCATTACCGAACTCGCCGTAGATCAATTCGTCCACAGTGCCGGCCGCCAGTAGAAGACCATATCCGCCGGGCCGTAAGCCCAGTTCTTCAC
>DATBGM010000217.1:0-23717 GCA_036557945.1 Bryobacteraceae bacterium
TTCGAGCGCGGCTTCCCGGACGGATCGCAGGTGGACAGTACCGGCTATCTCTGGAATTGCCGCTTTTACGGAAAATGCATCGTCCGTGTGGCTCCGAACGGCTCAATCGATCGCGTCGTTGACATGCCCGTTTCGAATATCACGAGCTGCACGTTCGGCGGCGCTGATTTGAAAACCGTGTATGTCACAACAGCATCAGCCAATGCGCCGAAGGGCGAGCGGCTCGCCGGCGGATTGTTTGCGATTCGCACCAGTGTTGCCGGACAGCCGGAAAACCGTTTTCGCGTTTTCCGCTAAGTGCCTGGCAGCCAAAAGGGTTCTTTGGCCGGCACGAACGTGACCGGAACCTCCGACACAAACGTGCGCAGCCAGCGCGCGCACTCCTCCATGCCCGCCTGCTCGGAAGGAATGTGGCCCAAAATCAGTAGCGCTTTGCGTTTTCCTTCGGTTGCCGCATCGGCGACGTATTCGACCGTTTCCCATTCCGGCGTTTCGCCGATTAAGAGCGCTTCGACATCGTCGCGTTCGAGCATCTGAATCTGGCGAGCGGAGCCGGCCGCACCCGGCATCATGCCGATTTTCGTGACACGCAATTTCGGATCGCCAACCACGCGCAGAACACGTATCGAGAGCTTCCGTCTCACTTGCTCGGCGAGGTCACCTAGCGTGATGGCAGGCAGTTCGAACAAGTGCTGTTGATCTCTATTTTGATATTTCTGCCAGCCGAGAGCTTCGGTCATGCCGAGCTGGATCCCGTCGGGGTGACGTGCGTGCCAGCCGTCGTGGAAACGCCAGACGACGAGGTGATGATCGGCGATGAACTTCTGTTTGGCGGCGAGAACGGCGTCGTTTTGCTTTTCGAGATCGGCTGTCGTGTCGCGGTGATTGTAGAAGGTCGGCTCATGGGTGATGACGAGAGTATTGCCGGAAGCGGCGGCGCGCTCGAGCACGTCGAGCGTAGCCATCATCGTGACAGCGATGCCTTTGACCGGCTCGTCGGGATTACCGGCTTTGAAGGTATCGACGGTATTCGCCGGCAATGTGACATGCATCTGCTGCTGGATGCGATCGATGATCTGACGCGCCGTGACAGGCTGCGCAGCTTGCGCAATGGCGGCTGTCGCGAGCGCGAGAAGAATGGCTGCGGTTTTCATACGTTAATAGCCAGATGCGAACGGCCGGATGAGCCGCAATGCAGGACGAGTCAAGTAATCGTGAATGTATTGCTGGTGTTCGGCATCATGCGGATACGATTCATTCTTTGGATACGGATAGGCGCTCATTTTGTGGAACGGCAGCGGCGTAACGGTTTCGCTGAAGGCGGTGTTGGCGTCCGAGTCTTTGGCCCAGCCGTCGACCAAGAGGAGAAAATCGCGCGACCAGCCGGGCGAGAGCGCCGGCAGGTTGGACGCGGGGTACTCGAGCATCAGCTCGTCGCCCGAACCCATAATCACCATGCGATCGTCGATGCCGGTAACAAGTGATCGAACATCGCCGTAGCGCGTGTAATTGCCGCCGGTTGGATTCCAGTTGGAAACGGGACGCACCTGATCGTAGAGAAACTTTTCGGGCTGCCGGCGGGCCGGATCGATGACCGCTTCCGAGAAGCCGCGGAAGTGAAGCTGTGCGCTTGTAGTATCAAGAGCAGTCATGCGCACCTCGGGTGCGGCGGAATTTTCGATCAGGAAGATTTCGTCCCAGTAGACGCAGAGATTGGTGACGATGCGCACTTCGCGCGACTTCGATAAAAACTTGTTCGCGAGGTCTACGACGATCGTCTTCGGTTTGCCGGACGGGATGCCCATGTCTTCGACAACGGTTTTCCATTGGCCCTTCGCGTCTTTGACCTGCAGATACGGGAAGATCAGGCCCTGTCCATTTTGCGATGCGCCGAGGAAGGTGCTGCCGTCGGCCCAATCGACCCAGCCGTTCAGTACGAGCGCAGCCTTGTTATCGCGCGCGGCGCTGCCGAAATCGAGATCGAGCTTGTGCAACTCGGCGACGCCGGCAGTGTTGTGACGGAAGCTGTCGGGATAACGATGATCGATGCTTTGCACGCGGGCAGTAGCTTCCACGCCGCGAGCATCGATCGCGCGAACGGGATGAATTTTGTTCGCGGAGCCAAACAGGCGGAACTCGGGATAGGGCGGTGATTTGAACTTATCGTTCGAATAGATGCTTTCGCTTGCCGGATGATCGACGGCAATGAGCTTGACCTGGTCGAGATATGAGACTTCGTGCAGCTCTTCGGTGATGTGCACCTGGTACTTGCTGTTGCGCGGTTTGAGCGCGGAGTCGGGAATCTGAATGTATTCGTCGTGATCGACGGGGAAGTAATGGCCATCGCCGGAACTCGCTCCGAGCGGGGCGACTCCTAACACGTCGGTGATGAACTGGAACTTTTCACCGTTCCAGGTGAAGATCATCGGGCAGGAGCCTGAGAGGCGCTGCGCTTCGGCAATTTTAAGAAGCTGGCCGCGCTTCTGGTGCGGCTCGTTCTGGATGAGACCGTTGGGCCAGGTGATACGGATGGTGTCAACGTCGGCGCGATCGTCCACCGGAAACGAAAGCGGAACGCCTTGCGCGACGCGCTTTGCGTAGTATGCGCCCGATTTCATTTCGACTGTTGCGCCGACCGCTTGCTTGATATTTTTGACGCCGTGAACGGCGACCGTCGCCCAATGCTCCTGCGGTGAGGCGTTGGTGAAGACGTGGAGCGAACCGTCAGGGAGGATGCGGGCGTAGTCCTCGCGGGTATCGCTGTTGAAATCAGCGCGAGTTGCTGAAGGAGGTGAACCGACCCTTCCCGGCAATGAGGTGACCTTGGAATTATTCGCGGATGTCGATTCAAACATCTGGATTGGCCAAGCGTTCTCGACGGCCTTAAATACCGCCGGCGCGTTCACGTCTTTCGCTGCATTGATGATGGCGAGCGGCTTTGGCGAATAGGCGACCAGGTCGAGCAGGCCGTCGCGATTGACGTCTTCGGCATCGAGCGCGGAGCTTCCGGCTGGTAATTGAGGCAGGTCGACGGCTTCAAAGACGCCGTTAAGCTTGTCGCGATAAAGTACACCGGCGCGATTGCTGTAGGAGACGACGAGATCGTGCGCGGCAGTATCGCCGCGTACCGCGAAAATTGTTGCGCCAGCCGCTTCTCCTTTGACGAATGGAAAGGCAGCCGTTCTCTCTTCGAACTTGCTTTGGCCGTCGTTGCGCATCAGCACGGGGTGCGGACCGAAGAGCAGCAGATCGAGATCGTAATCGTGATCGTAATCGAGCCAGACGGCGCGCGTGGCACCCTCTGTCCCGGGAAGCTCGGAGAACTTTGCGAACATGCCGCGATTGTTGTGGAAGAGCGTTGCGCCGCTGGTGGTCAGGACGCAGAGATCGGGCAGTCCGTCGTTATCGAAGTCGCCTGCGGAAATGTCGACGATATCTTTCAAACCTTCCAGGCCGGCTTTCGTTTCCGTTGCAGCACGGCGATAGAGTGCGGCTTTGTCTTTGGACCAGGCGAGCAGGTCCGCGTGGTCGGAGGCGTCTGCGTCAAGCAATACCAAGCCGGAGTGCGCGGGGTCCCAACCGCGGCTCAGGAAATGATCGTCGTAGCGCGTATTGGCAGTCAGAGCGGTCGGGCGCGGCTCAGGTGGATCGTATAACTCGGCGTAAAAGCACCATTCCATGTTTTCGGGGACGGCAGCGCCCTCGTCGCGCTTCTTGGCTTCTTCGAAGAGCTTGCGCTGCCGGGCGGCGTCATCTTTCCGGCCCATGCGCTGATAAACGGTGAAGAGCTGGAAGTGCGGTCCGGCGAGATTAGGATTGAGGCGTTCGGCTTCGAGAAATTCGGGGACGGCGGCATCGAGGTCACCGCGCGAACGCAGCACGGCGGCTAAATTGTAGTGACCGGCAGGCTCGTTTGGAACGAGTTTGATCATGCCGCGGAACTGCTCGATCGCTTTGTCGTAATCGGCATTGTTCTTGTAAACGATGCCGAGATTGAACCAGGTGTGCGGGAGAGAGGGGTCCTGCTTCTGTACCTTGATCAGCTCAGCGACGGCTTGTTCGGTTTGTCCGGCGCGCAGGAGGGCGAGCCCATAATTCAGGCGCTCGCGCGCGGACGAAGGGTTGACGTCGAAAGCTTTTTTGAGTTGCTGAACCGCCTGTACGTGCGTGTCCGGGTTTTCGTAAAACGCTTTGCCGAGGTTCCGATATTCCCAGAGACGCTGTTCGGCAGAAGGCACGGAATCTCCGGCTGTGAGCAGGAGCGCGGACAGCACAATAGCAAGGCCGGCGATTCGCACAAGCAACAAACCAGTTTATCGGAGGTGTTGTTAGATTGATGGTTTGCTTGAACTGAGTGCACGGCAGATGGCGGCCCGGATTCGGAACCGCGAGATTTCTTCGACACAACTTATAAGGGCGCACTTGGAGCAGATCGAGCGCATCAATCCGAAATTGAACGCCGTGACGGAAGTGCTGGCCGAGACCGCGCTGAAAGCCGCGCACAAGGCGGACCAGACCTCGCCGTACGGACCGTTGCACGGCGTGCCGTTTTCGGTGAAAGATTCGATCGATGTGGCGGGAGCACGCTCAACAGCCGGAACCATGGGGCGGCGGAACGCCGCGGCGGCGGAACGCGACGCTACAGTCGTTGCACGGCTACGGCAGGCCGGTGCAATTCCGATTGCGAAAACGAATTTGCCGGATCTGCTGTTCTCGTTCGAGACCGACAACCTGATTTTTGGCCGAACGAACAATCCTTACGATCCGACGCGCACGCCGGGAGGAAGCAGCGGCGGGGAATCGGCGCTGATCGCGGCATGTGGCTCGCCCCTCGGGTTGGGAAGCGATTGCCTGGGCAGCGTGCGCGTTCCGGCGGCGTTTTGCGGAATTGCGAGCATTAAGCCAACGAGCGGACGCCTGCCGCGCACCGGGCATGTACCTCCGGCGGGCTCGTGGTTCGAAGCGTTATGGCAGATCGGACCGATGGCGCGGCATGTAGAGGACCTGCAGCTCGCGATCGAGCTGATGGCGTATCCGGACGAAGAAGATTTTCGCGCGCCGCCAGTGCCGCTTGGGAAAACGCGCGATCTGCGCGATCTGCGGGTAGCGTTTTTTACTCATAACGGGTTTGCTCAGTGCGAGCAGTCGGTAGTAGATGCCGTTACCAAATGCGCCCGCCTGCTGGAGGAGCTTGGAATGGAGGTCGAAGAGGAGCGGCCGCCCGGTTTGGAGCAAGCCTACGAGTTGGAGCTCGCCATTCTCGGCGCGGACGGCGCAGTAGGCATCGATGACTATCTGCGCGCCGCCGGAAGTGATCAAATTCATCCACTGCATGCGGCGTTTGTCGATCATATGCGCGCGCATCGGATGACCACGACGGAATTCACGCGGCGCTGGGCGCAGTGGGATGAGTTTCGGGTAGGGATACGCTCCTTCTTCCATCGTTATGACGTGGTTCTTTGTCCGGTTTACACGCAGACAGCGCTCGAACACGGGCATTCTGCGATTGAGAGTAATTTTCAGGGATTCAGCTACACGATGGCCTGGAACCTGGCGGGAGCGCCGGCGGCCACGGTGCGCTGCAGTGAGGCTATGGGATTGCCGGTCAATGCGCAGGTGGTGGCGCGGCCTTGGGAGGATATGACGGCGCTGGCGGTGTGCGCTGTGATTGAAGAGCAGTTTGGGGGTTGGCGGCCGGCGTGAGTTTGGAAATTGCAGGAACGAAGCCATCTTCGGGAAATACGTTGCCCGTGCTGGCACGGAACTCAGTTTCAGGCGTTTTGTCTATTCGGGTGCAAAAAGCATTCAAAAGACAGGAGAAGAATTTTAGCCAGGCTTGTTACAGTCGTGTGCATGGATCGACGTAAAATGCTGGCCGGATTGGGGGCATCGTTGCTCATGAACGCGGAAACAGCGCGCGGCACTCCGTCTTTTCTCGAACTGCGCGTCTGGCGCATGCACAATAGCGCAGAAGACCAGACAAAACGGGTTTCAGCCTATCTGGCGCACGGCTATGCGCCAGCGTTAGGACGCGCAGGGGCGAAGCTTGCCGGAGCTTTTTCGAACGTCATCGGGCCGGAGGGTCCGCAATTCATAACGCTCGCGCAGTATGCGTCTCTGGCGGCTTTCGAGCAGACGCTGGCGAAGCTGCCGGCCGACGCTGAGCACGCACGCGCTCTTGAAGAACTGGACGAAGGGCGCGGAGTGCCGTTTGTGCGAGTCGATTCCAGTCTTTTGCGCAGTTTTTCTGCTATGCCGGAGCCCGAGATCACGGCAGCGGCAGAACCGCGTATCTTCGAATTGCGCTGTTACGAATCGCAATCGTTCCGGACGCTTGCACGCAAAGTGGGCATGTTCAACGACGCTGAAGCGGGCATTTTCAAACGGCTCGGATTCCGGCCCGTGTTTTTCGGAGAGACGATTGCGGGCGCTAAGCAGCCGAACCTGATGTACATGCTCAGCTACGAGAACCTGGCGGCGCGGGACCGGCTGTGGCACGCCTTCGGAAGCGATCCCGAATGGAAGAAGCTGAGTAAGCAGCCGGGGTTGAGCGATGCGGAGATCGTGGCGAATATCAGCAACGTCATTCTGAGCGCCCTACCGTTTTCGGCGATTCGCTGACAGGCGTGTTCACCGGAGCCGTCTCGCAGTCCGCTGGACTGCAAGCTTGCCGGACGAGTGCGTCAAGATGGTTGCGAGCAGGAGGAGACGTTTGGCTTTTGAAAAGAAAGTACCTTTACCGGGCAGCGAGCAGCGCCCGGTGCCCGCATTGCAGGAAGTCGGTCCGGTGCCGACCGGCGAAGAGATTGAAGTCAGTGTTGTCATCCGGCGCAAAGGCGGCCGGCCGGTGCAGGAGCCGGGCGCTGTGCTGCCGCGTGTTTCTTACGCCAGGTTTGCCGAAGAGTACGGGGCCGATCCGGCGGATATTGCGCTCGTCGAAAATTTCGCACGTCAGGCCGGTCTGACAGTGGTGGAAAGCAGCGTGGCGAAGCGCAGGGTGATCCTCCGCGGGCTAGTCCACGCGATTGCGAGAACGTTCGGCGCGGAGCAGTTTGCGCGCTACTGTACAAAGCCGGGCGGTCCGGTTTTTCGCGCCCGCAGCGGAACTCTTTCGGTTCCTGCCGAACTCGCCGGCGTTGTCATCGCCGTGCTTGGCCTCGATACGCGACCGGTTGCACGCGCGCATTTCCGCATTCGCCCGCACCAGGCGCCGGCTGTAAGCTACTCGCCGCCCGAGGTCGCGGCTCTCTACGCTTTTCCAACGGGCGCGACCGGCGCAGGGCAGACCATCGCCATCATCGAACTGGGCGGCGGTTACAGCGCAAGCGATTTGAAAACCTACTTCGGCCAACTCGGCATCACCGAGCCCTCCGTCACCGCGGTTTCGGTAGACGGCGGACAAAATTCGCCCGGCTCCGATGCTGACGGCGAAGTCATGCTCGATATCGAAGTGGCCGGCTCGATTGCTCCCGCAGCAAAGATTGCCGTCTACTTTGCTCCGAATACGGACCAGGGTTTTGTAGACGCGATTTCCGATGCGGTGCACGATGCGGCGCGCAAACCGTCGGTGGTTTCGATTAGTTGGGGAGCACCGGAAGATTCATGGACCGAGCAATCGCGAACCGCCATGAATGCGGCTCTGCAGGACGCCGCTGCTTTGGGCGTCACCGTTACGGCAGCCGCCGGCGATAACGGGTCGACGGATGGCGCAGGCGATGGAAAACTGCACGTCGATTTCCCCGCTTCAAGTCCATATGCGCTGGCTTGCGGCGGAACGACATTGAAAGGGTCGGGATCAACGGTTTCATCGGAAACGGTGTGGAACGAAACCGCCAGCGGGGAAGGAGCAACCGGCGGCGGAATAAGTACTGCTTTTCCGCTGCCGAGCTATCAAAACGCGGCGCAGGTACCCGCTCAGCCGCAAACGAATTTCGCCGGACGCGGAGTGCCCGATATCTCCGGCAACGCCGATCCGGCGACCGGCTACAACGTGCTCGTGAATGGACAGAACATTGTTGTCGGCGGAACCAGTGCGGTAGCGCCGCTATGGGCCGCGCTGGTTGCGCTCCTGAATCAGCAGACCGGCTCCTCGCTTGGTTTTTTGCAGCCGAAACTTTACGCGCTCGCGGCATCCAATTTCCGCGACATCACTGAAGGAAGCAACGACGACAGCGGTCTCGGATATTACAAGGCCGGCAGCGGCTGGGACCCATGTACCGGACTCGGCAGTCCCAACGGGACAGCGCTGCTCGACGCGCTGAATACGAACCCGGCCGGAGCATAGCGCAATGGGCGGCGGGCGCGTTGAGATTCCGGGAAGTGCTCCGCAGCATACCGGAAGCGCGCCTCACGCTCCGATCCAAACGGATCTGCCGCTCACGGTGAGCGTCATTCTCGCGAAGCCAGACCCGCAGGACACCGCACTGGTAGAAGCCTTCGCCCAAAGCTACGGGTTACAAGTAATCGAATCGGCCCCCGAAAAACGAACTGTTAAGCTGGCCGGAACAGCCGCCGATTTCGAACGCGCTTTCGGCGTGCAGCTCGGCCGCTTCGGAAATTTCATCAGCTACGAAGGCCCACTTACAATTCCCACGGCGCTCGGCGGCAGGATTCTTGCCGTCTTAGGATTAGACAACCGTCCGGTGGCGAGCCCGCGCTGAAACAGCCCGCAATCAGGTCCCTGTTACGACACCGCCATCGACGCTCAGCACGGTTCCGGTAATAAAGTTCGCTGCATCGGAGGCGAGCCAGACGTACGCGTTCGCAACATCCGCAGGCTGGCCCAGTCGGCCCAACGGCGTGTGTTCAGTCATCGTCTGGCGAATTTTTTCCGGCACCGACTGGATCATCTCCGTTGCGATGAAGCCCGGCGCAACGGCATTTACGCGAATCTTATACTTCCCCAACTCGCGCGCCCAGACTTTCGTCATGCCGATCACCCCGGATTTTGCGGCAATGTAGTTCGTTTGGCCGAAATTGCCATAAAGACCAACGATACTCGACGCATTCAGAATCACACCTCCACCGGCTGCGATCATATAGGGGGTGACGGCACGAGCGCATAGAAAGACGCCCTTAAGATTGACCGCAATTACTCGATCGAACTGCTCATCGCTCAACATACCTGCAACCGCACCGTCCTTGTACTTGACGAGCTGGCCATCGCGCAGTATGCCTGCGTTATTGACGAGCACATAAGGCGCTTCCCACCGTTTGACAATCTCATTCACGGCGGCATCGACCGAAGCGCTCTCGCTCACATTCACGGTCTGGAAGATGCCATTCGGCGGCGCTTCGCCGGCTTTTACATCCCAGCACGCGACACGGCAGCCCTCTTCCGCCAATCGCTCCGCAGTCGCTTTGCCGATTCCTGCTGCAGCCCCCGTCACAATTGCGACTTTATTTCTGAGTCCGGTCTCGATCATGATGACTATATTGGACAACAGCGTTCATCTGCGGCTTGCCGGTTTCGCAATGGCGGTCTGCCTGGCCTATGCGCAGCCGGACGAACTCGCGGCTGCCCGTTCGTATCTCCAACGCAACATGCTGCCTGCAGCCGAAGCCGAAGCGCGCAGGATTATTACCGCGCATCCCGATTCGGCGAATGCACACTATCTGCTCGGCTATATTCTGTTCCGCCAGAGTAAAGCCCGTGAATCGCTCGCCGAGTACACAGAAGCCGCGAAGTATCGCAAGCCCTCGGCGGCCGACCTGCGCGTCGTCGGCGCCGATTACGTGCTGCTGAATGCCTATGGCGACGCGGACAAGTGGTTCACCAAAGCCACCGAGTTTGATCCATCGAATGTGCTCGGCTGGTACTATCTTGGGCGCACAAAATACAACGAGAACCGTTTCGAAGAAGCGATCGCCGCATTCAAGCGCTGCCTGGACCTTGCACCGCGCCATGTGCGCGCCGAGGACAACCTTGGCCTCTCCTATCAGGGGCTCGGCAAGTCCGAGGAAGCATTCCAGGCTTTCCGAAATGCTATCGAGTGGCAGAAAGATTCGCCCGAAAAAGATCCGTGGCCATATATCGACATGGGCAGCTTTCTGCTCGAGAGTAACCGCGCGGAAGAGGCCATTCCATATCTGGAGCAGGCGATAGCAATGGTGCCGCAATCGCCGAAAGCGCACCATCAGCTCGGGAAAGCGTATCTGGCGCTTAAGCAGTACGCGAAGGCGCAGCCCGAGCTGGAAGCAGCAGTCAAACTCGACCCGAATAATGCCCCCGCGCATTATGTGCTCGGACAGCTTTATCAGAAACAGGGTCAGGCGGAGAAGGCGAAGCAGGAATTCGCCCGGTATTCACAGCTCAACTCGAACAAGTCGAATGGAACGGACCGGCCGGACTAATGCGCGGTTTGACTGTTCCGGATAACTTCGCCGGCGCGTTCGGCGGCGGCATTGCGATTCTTTTGCTCGAGCCGGCTGAAGGATTTCATCTCCGCATTCGCCTCTTCGCCCCGGCCGGTAGCGCGGTATGCCTGCGCGAGCAGAAAATGAGTCGATGGGTCGGCAGGATTCGATTTCTCCGCCGCGAGTAGTTCGGGAATTGCCTCCTGCTCGCGATGCAGCTTGATCAGCGCGCGCCCACGATCGGCCCGCGCCTCGGCCAGGTTTGGGCACGCGGCCAGCGCCTTATCCACATGCTTAAGCGCGGCATCCGGTTCCACGCCTTTCTGCAGCAGAATGTCCCCGAGCTTCCACTCCACGGCACAATTGCGGGGATCAACCTGCTGTTCGGCCTGAAACTCACCGGTTGCGTTATCCCACTGCGAGAGGCTCCAGTAAAGATCGCCCAATTTGAAATGCAAGCCGGGTTGCTGGGGCGCGACTTCGATCGCTTTCTTGTATTCGACAATCGCGCCGTCGTAGTTTTTCATGCTCTCCATTAGCTCCGCCGAGATCTCGTGAGCCCACACTGAATTGGGATCGATTTCGTTAATTTTGCCGAGCGCCTGTTCGGAGAGCTGCATGTAAACGCGTCCCAGCAGATACCAGACACGTTCGTTGCGCGGCTGCCGTTTGGCCAGCTTCTGCAGGTGCGATGCGGCCGCTTCGAAATCGCCGAGCTTGGTGAGCGTATTGACGAGCATGAGCTCGGCGTTATCGTCGGCGGGGTTCGCCTTGAGGACCGCTTCGAGCCGCGGACGAGCCTTCGCGTACTCGCCCATCTGATAAAGCGACAAGCCGAGCAATGCCGATGCGGAGCTCATGCTGCTATCTGCTTTCAATCCGCGCTCGAGCACATCGACAGCCTCGGCGAAACGTCCTTGCTTGACATAGAGCGCGCCGAGATTGTTGTAGGCGGGTCCCAACTTCGGATCCAGCTTCAAAATTTCGCGATATTTCTCGATCGCTGTCGCAAGATCGCCACGCGCTTCGGCCGCGCTCGCTTGTGCATGTAATGCCTCGACGTCGCCGGTTTGCGCCGCCAGGATCGCCGCCAGAAAGCTCAGAATCATAAGACGGCTAAGCAGCAACCACGCCATGGTTACACTATAGAGCTTGACAACGATGCCGCCGCGAGTTTACACGATTGCTTTTATCGCATTCGCCGCCGGCTTCTGTGCGCTCGCCGCCACTCATTTTCCGCTTACATTTACGGATGTCGCCCCGAAAGCCGGCATTCATGCAATCATGCGCTGCGGCGGTCCGGAGAAGCGCTGGATTCCCGAAGCAAATGGCAGCGGCGCCGCATGGCTCGACTATGATAACGACGGCTTTCTCGACCTGCTCATCGTAAACGGCGGCACAATGGAGCAATTGAGAAAAGCGCTCGCGGACGAAACTTTGCCGGCCGCACCAGGCGGCGTGTATCTATATCACAACTTGCGTAACGGGCGCTTCGAAGACGTCACCGCACATGCCGGACTCGCCAATCCATACTGGGGAACGGGAGCGAATGCCGCCGATTACAACGGCGATGGCTTCACGGATATTCTGATCACGACCATTGGCCGCGATCTTCTCTATAAAAACAATGGCGATGGAACGTTCACGGACGTAAGCCGCCCGGCGCGCCTGCGCGATTCGGTCGCCTGGCACACCGGCAGCGCGTTCGGCGATTTCGACGGCGACGGCCGGTTGGATCTCTTCATAACCGGCTATGTCGACCTGCGTTCGATGAGCTGGAACGAACCGGCGCCGGTTTGCGACTACTACGGCCAGCGCGTCTTTTGCGGCCCGATCGGCCTCAAGGGCGAGCACAGCGTTCTTTACCACAACAACGGCGACGGCACGTTTAGCGACATCAGCAAGGCATCCGGAATTGCAGCGGCAGCTCCGGCTCACGGCTTCACGCCGGTCGCTGCGGATTTCAACAGCGACGGTAAGCTCGATATTTTTGTGGCGAACGATTCGGACCCGAACTACCTGTTTCTCAACAAGGGAAACGGGACCTTCGAGGAGCAGGCGCTGGAGCACGGGCTCGCTGTGAACGCCGACGGTAGAACGCAATCGAATATGGGCGTAGCGATTGGCTCTTATGGCGCGGGAGCCCAGCTTGACGTACTCACCACGGTCTTCAACAAGGATTACTTTCCGCTGTTCCGGCTCGGCAAATCGGGTACGTTTGAAGAGATTTCTTCCAGTACCGGGCTGGTGCTTGCCACGAACCGCTATTTGGGCTGGGCGTGCGGACTGGCCGATTTCGAAAATTCAGGCGCACGCGATTTCTGGACTGCCAACGGGCATGTCTATCCGACCGACAAAGACTATTTCGAACCCATGATCATTTTCCGCAGCGCCGGTTTGAAAAGCATCACCGCCTTCTCCTACCCGGAGCGGCCCGGCAACTCCTATCGTGGAGGCGCGGCGGGGGACTTCGATAACGACGGACGCATCGATCTCGTCATTCTTCCCGTCGCGGGCGCGCCCTTGCTGCTGCACAATGAAACCGCCAACACAAACAACTGGATCGGATTCGCGCTGAACGGGGCCAAATCGAACCGGGATGCGATCGGGACGATGGTTACAGTGGAAGCCTGCGGGCGCACGCAATCGGATGCGGTATACAGCGGCGGGAGCTATCTTTCGCGCAAAGATCCGCGAGTGCATTTCGGGCTGGGCGCCTGCAGCAAGGTGGACCGCGTGACGATCGCATGGCCCGATGGCCGCAAGCAGCAGCTTAGCGCGATGCCGGCAAACCGTTACGTCAATGTGAACGAGACGAGGCCTTGAGGTGCGCCTTCAGGTACCCGGCGAGGGCAACAGCGTTGTTGTGCTCTTCGTCGTGTGCGCTGTAGACGAGTGTCAGCGTACCTTTTTGGGCCTCTTCCACCAGCGGCTTCCACGCATCCGGGTTAGCATCCAATTCGGCAAAGTAGCGCTGGCGAAACTCGTCCCACCTCGCGGGATCATGATGAAACCAATTTCGCAGCTCACCCGATGGCGCGACATCTTTTGCCCAACCGTCCAGCTTGAGTGCAGCCTTTGCAATACCGCGCGGCCAGAGACCATCGACTAAAAAGCGGTGCCCGTCACCAGCCTCGGCCTTGTCGTAGGCGCGCTTGATTTGGATGGCAGCCATTTCGCTGCTTCAGAATCTGACCTCAAAATGCGCCTGTCCTTGGCGTTGCGTATTCGCTTGGTTGCGGATGACTAATCCGAAGTTCGCGTCATTGAAGTTCAGAGTTGGCCCGCCGAATATCAAACGATTCAGCACGTTGAAGTACTCCATTTCGAGCTTGGCTCTGACGTGCTCGCCGATATTGAAATATTTGGCAACCGCGATGTTCTCGTTCAGCCCCCACGGATTTCGAAGCTGGCTGATCACGCGCGGCGCATTGCCGAGCACCCACGGGCCGGGATCGGTGAAATCGGCTGCATTGATGACCGGCAGACCTTTGTAGACGTTGTTATACGAGAACTGAATGTTCTTGGTAGACACGAGATTCGCACGGTTGCATGGCGCACAATTGTTGCCCAACGGATCGCCCGAAACGTTCACCGAGCCGCCCGGGTTGCCCGTCCAAAGCGGAGTTCCGGTTGAATAGGTTAACAACGGGCTGATCTGCCAGCCTCCCACGATTGCGGTTAAGAAGCCATTGTGATTCAGGAACGGCCGGCCTTTACCAAACGGAAGTTCGTACGTTCCGGCAATACTGATCATGTTTGTCTTATCGTTGTTGTCAATGGACCATTCCGCCTTCTGATTGTCTTTGTTGAGCGAATTTGCGGCAAAAGACGTAAATCCGGAGTTCGTGTTCGACATCATCTTCGACAGGTTGTACGAGACGAGGAAGCTCAAGCCATTGGTGTACCGCTTTTCGGCCTGGACCTGCAGTGCGTTGTATAGAGACGCTCCGGTCATATCGAAATTGTCGAAAATACCTGAATACTGTGGGTATGGCCGGAGAGCCTGCAGTAATGAGGCATTGCTTCCCAGGTCTTGTATGAACGCCGAATAGGGCAGCGCAACACCGGTCTGCCCCGCGACGGACGTATACGTTTCGCCTAGCAGGCTGCCGAATTGTGCGAGATATGCCGGCGCAAGCTGGTTCGGAGGATTCAACTGTGAAGGCAAGTGAACGCTCCGGTTGCCGGCATACGAAGCCGAAACGAACATATTGCCCGGCAGCTCACGCTGTACGCCAACGCTCCAGGCGATATTGTACGGGGCAAGGCCGTCATTCGCCCGGTCAAAGCCGTTGATCGAGTGTCCGTTTCCGATTGACGGGCTGAACGGGGTGAGCGCCGGATAGGGAAGCACACCCGTATCCCACGAACCAAAACCCGGTGCTGGCGATCCAGTCGAATTGCGGTTGAAAGAACCGAGCAACAGGTTTCCGTAGTTCACCGCAACTTTGCTGATGCCATATTCATAAGCGCCGCCATTCAGGTAATTGAGGGCAGCGCCACCCTGCAGAACTGTTTTGTTATTGAGCTGATACGAAAAGCCCGTGCGGGGACTGAAGTGGTTCCAATGAACATCCGCGCGTGTGTAACTGGCACACAACACGCAAAAGCCGAGCTGCTGAGCAGCACCGAGCCGCCCGTCAGCGCCGGGGTTGGGGACGCTAGGGTCAAAGTAGACGATGTTGTTGTTCTTCTCACTGAAGGGAACCATGATGTCCCAACGCACGCCGATGTTAAACGTGAACCGCGGATTGAATCTGATGTCGTCCTGAATATAGGTGGAGACATCGGAGTTCCGCAGCCGCAACTCTTGCGAGCCGACTCGGGCGGCGTTATCAACGGTCCCCAGCAGGAAACTGGCAAAGGCATTGCCGGTTGAGCCCAGATTGTTGTTCACCGCATAGTTCGGGTCAGCCGTCTGGTTATTGCTAAATGTAAATGTTCCGGCGCATTGTTGACACTCGTTATCGTCCTGGTAGGTGCGGCGCGCCTCCCAGCCAATGTTAAAGGTATGTCGGCCACGGACCCATAAATAGTTATTGTCAATAACGATGCCCAGCTTACGGTTAATAGATTGGATCCATGCAGAGCCGAGATCGGTGGGCGCTAAATTGCCCGTGAACGACATTGCCGGGAAAATCGGGGCATTAGGCGCAGGCGCAAAGTTCGCCGTGGTGTCGCGCTGGCTGATCTGGTTATTCAACTCGCCGAGCCAGCTCGCACCCGCTGTCATTACGAGATGAGGCGTCAGCGTGTAGGCATAATTCAGAATGAACACCGTCCCGAGGTTGGGCTCGAATTTATAGCCGGTAAGTGGATTGCTGGTGGGAAAACGCCCGTGAGTCTGGAAATCCTGCGACGTCTGTCTATCGCGCCAGTGCGCCCAATGGATGGATTGCTTGTCGGTAATGTTGTGGTCGATCGTGTATCCCCATGGATTTTGCCGCTGGGGAAGAATTCCGAAAAGCGATTGCTGGTTGTTCGCAAAGCCGGGCAGAGAGGGATCCGGAAGGTACTGCAGCAAGCTGGCCGAAGTGGGGCTGAAACATGCTTTCGGAATAACGTTCCCAGCAAATTGTTTGCCCGGTGTTGCGCCGCCTAGTGTGCAGCTTCCGGTTTGCCCGCTGATGGGATCGAAAATCGGGACCTGGTTGCCGTCTGCATCTACTAAGCCGCTGAAGTCGCCAGCCTTTTCCGCAGCCGTGGGGAGAGACATAAACGTCGTGTCTGTCGCGTTCCGCCGGTACCATTCCATGCTCAAATGAAAAAAGGTGCGATTTCTGCCGTTGTAGAGTTTTGGAATCCAGACGGGTCCGGCGATCGTAAATCCGTAATTGTGTTCTTTGTCGGTCGGGGTGTGTTCGTTATACGCCCCTCGCGCATCAAAGAAGTCATTCCGCAAAATTTCGAAGGCGTCGCCGTGGAACTGATTAGTCCCTGATGCAGTTTGATACGTCACAACTCCCTGCGCCAATCCATATTGGGCAGAAAACGATGAGCGCAGAACGTTGAACTGGTTAACCAGCTCGAAGGGCGGATTCCAGATCGTCTGGAAACCTTGTGTCTCCGACTGTGCCATGGGAATGCCGTTGAAGACAACCTCATTCTGAAAATCCACACCACCATTGATGCGATGACTAAACGTGTCGCCGGTTACACCTGGAGCAAGAAAGATAAATTGATCGATCTGTCTTCCACGTCCGCCCGGAAGTTGATTGGGGAGTTCCTGAACTACCTTATTCTCGATAGTGGTGTTAAGCTGCGGCTGCGTGGTATCGAGTGCTATGGCGCTTTCCGTCACAGTAACGGTTTGCTGCGTGTTGCCGGGTTCAAGAACAGCATCGACGGTAGAAACTTTCGCCACTTCCACGCCTACGCCGTTGTGCATCGAAAGCTGAAACCCGGGCGCCTCCATTTTCACGGTGTATGTACCTGGAATCAGGTCGGTCACAGTGTAGGTTCCAGCCGAGCTGGTTACTGCAGTTTTCGTGACCGCTGTGGCGTTATTAGTTACTGTAACTGTTGCATTGGGTACGATAGCGCCGCTTGAGTCCGTCACCGTACCTGAAATACCGCTGAGTGCCTGGCCTAACATAATCGGGCTAACTGCGCACGCAGCTATCGCGAGCAAAAAGCAAGCACGTCTCGTAGTCATAGTTCCCCCCGGAGCTATCGTTAGGGAGTATATAGCGTCCCACTTCCGAACACAACAAAAAGTTGTAAATGATTTTCAAACTTTAATCGGAACCGCCGGGTTTGTTACGCTCGCAAATTACAGGTGCTGGCAATTTTCGCAGTTCTCTTTTTCGTTACCATGCGAGTGTTGGCTTCCCCACCGGTATGCGCCTCCTGCCATCCGAAAGAAACTGCAGGCTTTCTGAAATCCGGGATGGCCCGCTCGCTCGCCCCGGCCACAAACATACCCGACGGAAGCTTTACACATACTCCTTCCTCAACGCGTTTCACTGTTCGAAGCACGAGTGACGGCATCTGGCAATCGCTCGAGCACGGCAACGAGACAGAAGCACTGACGGCAGCCTACGCCATCGGCTCCGGTAACCATGCGATCGGCTATCTGGTCGAAATTGATCATCATCTTTTCCAGTCGCCGCTTTCGTATTACACGGTTCGCAAGCTTTGGGACGTTGCGCCCGGTTATGAGCAATCCTCTGCCCCGGATTTCTCACGGCCGGTAACGCCCGAGTGCCTCGCTTGCCATTCAGACCAGCCGCGTCCGGCTCCTAACACACTCAACACATTTCAGTCGCCGCCCTTCGGCGCGATGGCTATCTCCTGTGATCGATGCCATGGCTCTTCCGAAGCACACCTGAAGAAGCCCGTGCCCGGATCGATTCTGAATCCGGCCAAATTGAATGGCGCCGCGCGCGACAGCATCTGCGAGCAGTGCCATCTTGCCGGCGAGATACGCATTCCCAACCCGGGACGGACGCTTGCCGATTTTCATCCCGGCGAGCGAACCGAAGACGTTTTTACGGTGTACGTTGCAACGGGAATAAATCCACGAGGTTTGAAAGTGATCAGCCATTCCGAGCAACTCGCGCTCAGTACTTGCGCGCGCCAGAGCGACGGCAAGCTGTGGTGCGGGACGTGTCATGATCCGCATGAAAAGCCGCTTCAACCGGCTGCGTATTACCGGGAGCGCTGTCTCTCTTGTCATGCCTCGACTCTTTCCGACGCGCATGCTGCGCCCAAACAGGATTGTGTGGCATGCCACATGCCCAGGCTTCCCGCGCGCGACGGCGGCCATACCGTTTTCACGGATCATCGTATTGCGCGACATCCCGAAATTCCGCCCCCGCCCACGCCCGGCGCTCCAGGCCTGCGTGCCTGGCGCGAACCGGAGCCCACCTTACGCGAGCGCAACCTGGCGCTGGCGCTCGTCACACATGGTCTGGAAAATTCGCTATCCGACGAAGCCATTCGCGGCTATCGCATGCTGAACCGCATGGAGCCGCAGCTTTCGAACGATGCCGCCGCGCTCACGGCTCTCGGATCGGTTCTGCTTACGGCGAAACAGCCGCGCGAAGCAGAGATACGCTTTGAAAGAGCTCTCACGCGGCGGCCGGACTACGCGCCCTATGAAGTAAATCTCGGCAACGCGCTGCTCGAAGCTGGTGAAACAACCGGTGCATTACGGCACCTGGAGCGCGCAGCCGCGCTGGATCCGCTGCTGCAGCAGGCAGTCTACTCGCTCGCGCGCGCTTACCGCAGGCAGGGCGATGCGGCACATGCAGCTTCCGTTGTGGATCGCTACCGCGCGGCGATGAATATAACAATGAAGACTAAGTGAAACCACGCATTGTAGTCGTCGGAAGTCTGAATGCAGATCTTGTGCAGCGCATCGATCGTCTGCCGCGCCCGGGCGAAACGCTTACCGGGAGCGAACTTCGTATCATTTCAGGCGGTAAAGGCGCAAACCAGGCGTACGCGGCCTCGCTGCTCGGCGGTCGCGTCAGCATGCTCGGGCAGGTCGGAAGCGATGCATTCGGACCGCTGTTGATAGCAAGTCTCGAGCGGGCCGGCGTAGATACTGCGAACATCCTGGCTATTGAAGGAGCGACAGGCACAGCAGGAATTTTCGTTTTGCCGGCTGGTGAAAATATCATCATCCTTTCCGCGGGCGCAAACGGGACGCTGTCGCCCGCTGCAATCCGAGAGCCTCTGAAAACGCTCGCTGCGGACTCGCTTCTGCTGGTGCAGCTCGAGGTTCCACTTGCGACCACCGAATTTGCGCTGCGTATGGCGCGCGAACGCGGGGCAATTACAATTCTGGATCCGGCGCCCGCACAAACACTGCCCGCGAAACTGTGTGCGCTCGTCGATTATCTGACGCCAAATCAAACCGAGGCGGCACTGCTTCTTGGCTCGACCGAGGAAATCGAATCCTACGAACGCGCTGAGGCCGCCGCGCGAAAACTGCTCGCGCTGGGTCCGCAGAATGTAATCCTCAAGCTCGGAGCGCTCGGCGTGGTGGTCGCAAATTCTCGCGGATGCGAGCGCGTGCCGGGCTTTCCTGTCCAGGCCGTGGATACGACCGCCGCCGGAGATACGTTTAATGCCGCCTTCGCAGTGGCGCTCGGTGAGGGCAAGCCGCCTCTCGCAGCAGCGCGTTTCGCAAATGCCGCAGCCTCAATTTCGGTCACACGGCCCGGCGCCCAATCGTCGATTCCGCAGCGCGCCGAAGTGGACCAGCTTCTTTCCGTCAAATAGAAACGCTTCGCACGGCATCATAAAAGGACAGCCGTATGAAAAATCGTCGCAGTTTTTTTCGCAATGCGCTCAGTTTGGGGGGCGGGCTCCTTTCAGCCGCATCTCTTTCGCGCGCCCAGGACATTCACGCTAACGGCCCGGTTCAAACGCCGGACCTTCCGGATCTACCGTTTACTCTCGACAATGGCGTGAAGGTTTTTCATCTCATCGCAGAACCGGTGAAACAGCAAATTCTGCCGGGCAAAACGCTGGATGTGTGGGGATTCAACGGCAGCGCACCCGGACCGACGATTCAAATCACGCAGGGCGATCGCGTGCGCGTGATTGTCGATAATCACTTGCCCGAGCCGACTTCCATGCACTGGCACGGCTTCGAAATTCCTCATGCGATGGACGGCGGCCCCGGCATCAGCCAGGATCCGATTCCTCCGGGCGGCCGTTTCGTCTACGAATTTACGCTGCATCAGGCGGGCACATACTTTTACCATTCGCACATGGCCATGCAGGAAATGATGGGCATGCTCGGCGCGTTTATCATGCATCCCAAAGCTCCGTATATGCCCGCTGTCGATCGCGATTTCGTGATTCTGATGCAGGAGTATGCGGTACTGCCCAACAACACGGTTCCGAACACGATGAATATGGAATTCAACTGGCTCGTCTTCAACGGCAAGACCGGGCCGGCAACTACGCCGCTGATCGTGCGACTGGGCGATCGTGTGCGCATCCGCCTGATTAATCTCGGAATGGATCATCATCCGATTCATCTGCACGGGCACACCTTTTACACGACGGGCACTGAAGGCGGCCGCATTCCGGAAGCCGCGTGGATTCCGGGCAACACGGCGCTCGTCGGAGTGGCGCAATCGAGGGACGTCGAATTCGTTGCGAACAATCCCGGAGACTGGATGCTGCATTGTCATCTGCCGCATCACATGATGAACCAGATGTCGTCGAACGTCGGTCCGATGACGCGTATGGGGCACGGGATGCCCGCGGGCGGCGACATGAACACCGGCATGGGTATGCTGAACGGCTTGCCGGGCGCTCCGCTCGGCGAAGATTATGGGCCGAGTCTCGGCCGCGGTTTGGGCGTAGGCTCAACCAACGACCAGCGCGTGACAAACGGCACGCTTGGACAACACAACATGGCAGGCATGCACGATATCGCACCGAATGCGAACCAGGTGCCCGGCTTTCCGCAGGACGCCTACATGGAAAGCCCGATGATGGCGATGGATGAGCGCGTCGCGCGCCCGCAAAATAACGGATTGCGCGCGGGCTGGAGCGGATTCATGCAGGGCATGATGACCTTTGTGCGCGTGCTCCCGCCTGCCGAGTTCGATGGAGTCATCGAGCAGGTCCGCCGGGGCGAATCGCAGGCCGCGCCCGCCATGCACCATCACGAGATGTGAGCGAAGGAAAACCATGCTCAAAACAATGGCTCTGTTTCTGGTGTTCCTGCCCGCCGCTTTTGCGCAGAACGACGCGCCCGATCTGCTGCACGACATACAGGCTCGTCCCGCCATGCGGATCGAGCAGTTCGAGCAGATAGCGTCGACTGCAAACCCGACATTGCAACAGGCCACGGCGCTCGTGAATCAGGCGGCTGGCCAGGCGAAGCAGGCAGGACTCTATCCGAATCCCACCGTCGGCTACCAGGGCGAGCAGATTCGTGGAGGCTCTTTCGGCGGCGGCGAGCAGGGTGCGTTTGTGCAGCAGACGTTCGTCCTTGGCGGCAAGCTGGGATTGCGTCGAAACGCTTTCGAGCAGCAGCGCCGCAGCGCCGAAATCGGAATGCTCGAACAGAAGTACCGCGTCCTGAGCGATGTCGATCAAAGCTTCTACTCCGCTTTGGCGGCCCAGGAGCTGGTAAACGCGCGCAAGAGGCTGCTCGTATTGACGCGCGATGCGCTAGCCACGGCGCGCCAGTTAGGAAACGTGGGTCAGGCGGACGCGCCCGACGTTTTGCAGGCTGAAGTTGAAAGCGAGCGAGCCGCGCTCGATTACGTGAGCGCGCAGCGCTTCTATCTCGGCGCTTTTCATACGCTGGCGGCAACTGTGGGGAAACCCGATCTGCCGGTGAGCACGCTCGCCGGCAATCTCGAAGTGCTGCCGGCGCTCGAGGAGACGCAGCTCATCGGCCGGATTCTGCGCGACAGCCCATCCGTAAAGCGTGCCGAGCAGGATGTCGCTCGCGCCGAAGCGGAATTAAAAAGCGCAAAACGCGAGAGCATTCCCGATCTCGAAGTACGCGGCGGAATCGAGCAGAACTTTGAGCACTTGAGCGAGACGAGCAACCGGCCCGTCGGAGCACAGGGTTTCGCGTCGGCGGGCATCAACCTTCCGATCTTCAATCGCAATCAAGGAAACGTGGCGGCCACGGAAGCCGCTCTGACACGAGCGCGGGCGGAAGTCTCACGCGTGCGCTTGGCATTGCGCCAGAGCACGGAACCGCTATTAGAAGACTACTTGTCGGCGCGTTTTCAGGCGGCGCGTTACAAAAGCGAGGTTCTTCCGCGCGCGGCGCATGCCTATCAACTTTATCTGGACAAGTACCGGCAGATGGCCGCCGCGTATCCACAAGTGCTGGTCTCACAACGCACCTTGTTCGATCTTCAGGTCGAATACATCGGCGTGCTCGAGAAACTTTGGAACGACGCAGCTATTCTCCAGAACTATGGGCTCTCGGCCGGTTTGGCCGCACCGCTGCCATGAGAAAATACCCGCGTGCCTAAAGTTACTCGACGAGAAGTTCTCCAGACCGCCGTTGCTGCTTCTTTCTCTTCGCTGCTGCCGTTACGGGCAAGTCCGCTCGGGCTACCCATCGGATGCCAGACGTATCCCGTGCGCAAAATGATCGCGCGCGACTTTCCCGGCACTCTCAAACAGCTTGTCGAGGCCGGATTCCAGGCTGTCGAGTTATGTTCTCCGGTCGGATATTCAGAGGCGGGCTTCGGTGGACTCGCCAAGTATTCGGGCGCGGAATTGCGCGGCATTCTCACGGATATGAATCTCAAATGCGAGAGCTCGCATTTCTCCATTCAGGAATTGCGTAAGGACTTGCCGGGGCGGATCGCGTGGGCCAAAGACGTCGGGCTCTCGCAGATGATGGTGCCGAGCCTGGATGGCGCAAAGCATCCGACGATGGATGACGTCAAGCGCGCTGCAGACGAATACAACAAAATTGCCGAACAAACGGCGCAAGCCGGAATGCAGCAGGGACTGCACAATGAGGGCTTCGAGCTTTCCAGCGTCGACGGCAAGCGCACCTACGACATCTTGTTCGAGCTGCTCGATCCGAAGCTGGTCAAGATGCAGTTCCAGGTCTCGACCATCAGCGAAGGCTTTGATGCGGCAGAATATTTCGAAAAATATCCCGGCCGCTTCATCTCCATGCACGCGCAAGGTTGGGATTCGAAGACGCGAAAAATCGTTCCGATCGGCCAGGGCACGCTCGATTGGAAAAGGATCTTCACGGCCGCGAAGACCGGCGGCATCAAAAACTACTTTGTCGAGATGGATCTCGACAAGATGCGGGCGAGCGTTCCCTATTTGCGCAAGCTGGACGTCTAAACCCGATACTCGCTGCGCGCCGGCGGATTCACAAATGCGTTCGCGTTCTCTGAACTGGTAATGCGCATCGCGTTTGTATCCCATTGCAAAAAATCTCCGGGCCGGCGCTGCGCGATGCAGCCCAGCAGAAAAGCTTCCGTCACGGGCGCCTGGCCCTCAAAATTCGCAACCGGCGCCGGGCCGCCCTTACAGGCTGAAATCCATTGATCGATGGCCGGATCCGGACGATGTCCTTCGTGACGAGCACGCGGCGGAGTCGGATACTTCGGCGACTGCGGATACACGCGCGGCTGATCTCCGTTAAAACCGGCGAGCAAAAAGCCTTTGTCGCCAATGTACAGAATGCGTTCGTTATCTTCGCCGCTTTCGAAAAAGTGCCGGTCTTCTGCGCGCAATCCCGCAGGCCGCGGCGGCCGCAATCCGCCGTCGTACCAGTGCATACGAACAGCCGGACGTCCCCCCACTGCCGGAAAATTCAGGTGCACAATTGAGGCTTTCGGGAACGTCTCGTCGTAGGATTCGCTCGAGCTGGCTTCCACCGAAACAGGCGG
>DATBGM010000218.1:0-5273 GCA_036557945.1 Bryobacteraceae bacterium
GTTCACTTCGGACGTTGAAGAAATTGTGGCGCGTGGAGTGGATTCCTTGATGAAGCGTGTGCGGAATCAGTAATATCAGTTCTCGAGCACGAGGACTTCGTACTCGTTGAGCCGCGGAATGACCGCCTGTGTGTTTCCGGCCTTATCGCGCGTGATCGTAATCGGGCGGTGTTCCCAGAGCGTAAAAGCCTTCGAGGCGTGTATTCCCGGCGCGAGCGTAACATGCACATTCGAAATCGGCACAACGTGGCGAATGGGACGCGTCATCTCGCCGGTGAAGTTCACCAGGTGCACCAGCGTGCGGCGGCCATCATTCTGGGTGCGCACGACAAGCTCGACTGAGCTTGGGGCGTTCTGCACATCAATCGTCGGGACAGCCATCTCACGGCCGGCATTGGAAACGAGTTGCATCAGTTCGGGCGTATGAAACTTTTCGATCGTATCGCCGAGATCTCCGCTGCAGTAAACAACACGGCCGCTTCCGAACCGGTTCAGGATAAGACCTGGATCCCCTGAAAGCGCCGGCACCCCGTCATAAGGGCCGGCGAGCCGTTCGGTGTACTGCAAAATGGCACTCCCGCCATTCCGTTTGACAGGCACATAGTAGCCGGGCGAGGGGATGAATTCGCGATTGAGACCGTCCAGCAATTTATCCCGGGCAACCGGCCGCATAAAATCCCAGCGGCGCGGGCCGGAGATTTTTTCGCCCGCGTCTACTCCAAAAACTTTCGATAACGCGAAATTATTTCGCCGAATGCCGGTCTCGTCGTAGCGTGACGTTTCAAAGTCGGCAAACAGATTCCCGCCTCGTTGAACGTATTCCTCCAGCCGGGCGGCTGTCTTTTCGCTCATGCAGGCAACATTTGGCAAGAAGATGGCGTGGTAACGGTTGAGTGCTTCCGTGTCGAGCGCAACGTCATCAAGCACATCGAACGGGATATGAGCGCGCAGTAGAGATTCTGCGACACCTGAAAACTCACTGTCAACATCGCCAATCCGGCTGTGGGACGTAACACGGTCGATGTCGATCAATTGCGCAGTGGAGGCGGCGTAGAAGTTTGCGGTCACATCGGACCAGACGACGGCTACTCGTGCGGCCGAGCGCGTC
Organism: Bryobacteraceae bacterium; assembly: GCA_036557945.1. Lineage (GTDB taxonomy): Bacteria > Acidobacteriota > Terriglobia > Bryobacterales > Bryobacteraceae > Bog-105. The sequence continues at coordinate 1,109 of DATBGM010000218.1, forward strand.
CGGGTGTAGTACTCCTTGTTTCTTGCAAGAAAGCGGTTCATCGCCGCAAGCGTCTTCATTTCCGGCTGCTCGAATTCGAAGGGCGTGATTCCCATCCAGACGCTGGCTCCGTTGGCGATGGTGTCGGCATACAGAAGCCTTAACTCCGGATCGGGCAGCAAGGAAAACGTCCAGGGCTTGTGGCTCGCTGCGGAAAATATCACGCGGGGTTTGCCGCCGGATTGTGTCTCGAGCAGCCGTGCCGTCAACCCGGGCTTCCACAAGGGAACACGAGTGAGATCCCCGCCGAGGAAGCCGCCTTCGCTCCCGAGTAAATCCTGCTCCTTGACGAGGACGCGATTCAGGCGGCCGGTGGCCCAGTTGGCTCCGCGAACGCCGCCATTCATGTAGAGAGCGCAATTCGGATTTTTCGATTTCAGAATGGCGCGCGTGTCATGCAGAAAATCGGCGATGCTGTCGGCCTGAAACTCGAGTAGTTGCTGAAACGCCTTTCCGGTGCGCACATTCTTGGGCGGCATGTCGGTGCCGTAGCGCTGACGGAATTTTGCGCGGCAGTATCGGCAATAGCAGGTGTCGGGCCGATAGATGGGGCCATCGTAGAAAATGCCGTCGATGGGATATGCGGCGAGATCGCGGATGATCTGAAAAACCCACTCGCGCCAGGGAGTGTTCACACAGAAGCTGGCGCCTGTGTCATAAACATGATCCAGCGGCTCGCCGTTCTGCCGGATTTCGCGCCAATCCGGATGCTCACGGGCAAAGCGCATCGTGTAGTAATGGACATTGAAATAGATGACGACGCGAATGCCGCGTTTTTTCGCTTCGGTGATGTAGCGGCCCAGATAGTCCGGATGAGGAACGGAAGCTAGTTTCGATTTGAAAAAGAACCCTCGGTCATCGAGGCCGGCAGGCATCGCCATGATCTCGAAGTGCTCCGCATTGTAGCCCATGTCAGCTTTTTCTTGCGCGAGCCGTGCGGGATCACGGTAATCGATCTGGCTCATGCTGGTAGTGAGGTCTATAATGCGAAGCGGTTCTTGCTCCCACCATGGCGTTTCAGGCCATGACAGACCGGCTATCGCGAGCGCGATGAGTACCAGCCGCAGGGATCCGGTCATCAGAAAAGAAACTTGATTCCTAATTGCACCTGCCGTGGATCTCCGGCGCTGGTAATTCGCCCCACGGTCGAGGGAATGGAAATATTCGTCGCAGGATTGAGGAAGTTCGTGTGATTCGGCATGTTGAAAAATTCGCCGCGAAGCTGTGCTTTGACGCGCTCGACAATTGTGAAATTTTTCAGGACGCTGACATCGAACACGATGTCACCCGGCCCGAATAAACTGTTGCGAGAAGCATTGCCATACGTATAGGCGGCCGGCAGAACATAGGCTGCGGGATCGAACCACCGGGCGATGGAGCGATCCGACCGTGAAAGCGCACCTACACCAACCACATCGGGCCGAGTGGCTCGCCAGCCTGTCTGTGTAGCCGTGATCGTGGGATTGAAGGGAGTACCCGTGCGCAGATAAGTGATTCCTGCGAGTTCCCAGCCGCCGACGAGAGCATTTGTCAGGCCTGTGGCATTGTTCAGGAAAGGCTTGCCTTTACCGAACGGCAGTTCATAGGAATAAGCGGCCGTGAATACGTGGCGGCGCACACCGTCGGTGTAACCGCGATCGGCGCTGATATTATAGGGATCCTGCCCGGCGCCCACTGTCGGCGTATCGTCGAGCGAACTCGTCCAGGCATATTCAAGCTGGAATGTGAGGCCGCTTGAATAGCGCTTGGTGGCTTCCAACTGCAGTTCGTTCATAGTGGAATCTCCACCACTGGCAAGCATTGAAATGTCCGCCCAAGGCTGATATGGTCGATTTGGTTGAAGCGGGCCCGGAATCTGCTGCCGCGACAAATTGATCGGGTAGTTGTACCAGGGAAGATGCGCGCTGCGATTGGCCACATACGAGATGCGGATACCCAGGCTGGGGGCTAATTCATGCTCTACCGTGAAATTCCATTGATAGGATTCAGCATTTTTCAAGCCATACTGGACGGCCGTAATGCTGGGGTTAGGCGAGAGTGTTCCTCCACCCGGAAATGGATCGGCGAGAGTTAAAGAGGGCGTCCGGCCTGCGGCCGATTCGAATGTTTCGGCGAGCAGAAATGGCGGATTGCTGAAGCCAAGTTGGCGGAACCCGATGAAGACAGGAAGAAAGCTCGTATACACGCCGAATCCGGAGCGAATGACTGTCTTGCCGTTACCGGATGGGCGATAGGCAATGCCGATGCGAGGCTGCCAGTTGTTCGTGTCTGTTTGAATGAGCGTATTTGACAGGCCAACGTTCTGCGCGAACGTGATCGGATAGGCATTCACCAGAGCTTGCTGCGTTCCGGGCGGAAATTGGCTGCCTGCGAGATAGAGCTTTCCGGAGGCCGTATCGAATTGCGCCATTCTGCCGTCGCGCTCCGACCAGGGGATCTGCACCATGTAGCGAATGCCCGCGCTGACAGTGAGCTTGGGCGAGATCTGTATGTCGTCCTGAAAGTACGCGCTGTAACGAGTAGACGAAAACACCTCCGCAGGACTGCCTGACGATCTGTAAGTCCGATTTGCGTCGCCCAGCAGGAAGTCGGCGAATGCATTTGCAGGAGCCGCCGTAGCGGTAGCACTGGTATAGCGGCCCGTGAAGTCGAATCGGCCCAACCCGGCATTGTTCACGAGTCCCGAACCGAGGCCGGCCACGGTCGGAGTAGAAGATACTCGATAGATTGCGAAGTCTAAACCTGTCTTGAAGGTATGCCTCCCCCGAAGGATCGTGAGATTGTCGATATACTGCGGTGTTGTTTCCGGCGGTACCTGCGCGCCGCCGTAGTCTCCGATCGGCGTGTAGGACGTGATGTTGATATTCGGCAACCCGCCATAGTCGACTGGATAAAGACCGGGGAACAGGGAGCGAGGATCGAAATCCTTGTTCATTCCCTGCCGGCCGGAGGCGTGGGAGAGGAATCCAAAACGTGCTTCGTTGACGATGTTGGGCGAAAACATGCGCGTGTAGGTCCCATTGATGCTCTTCGTTGTATAGCCGCCGTATTGCCAGGAGCCGTAGCCGAGTGGGTAATTCTGCGCGACGAAATAAGGATCGCCCTTCGAATAATTCAGATTGACGAAGAAACTGTCCTTATCGGATAGCTTGTAATCCCCCCGCGCGCCAAACCGGTACACGTCGTATTTGTTCGGAACCGAAGCGATGTAGTTCAACAAAGATCCGCCTGACGCGCCCGGAAGGTTCGGCTCGGGATATCTGGAAGCGAGAGCTTGTGCGCGTGAGTCGATGCGGTTGTTAGGAATCTGATTATTCGGAAATGGAGCGCCTGAGAGCGGGTCGATGATCGTGGCCAGCCCTGCAAAATTCCCGCTCTTCATTGCGGAAGTGGGAACGGAAAGGCCCGATGTTGTCAAAGAGCTGCGTTCCAATAAGTCCTCAAAGCTACCAAAGAAAAACAACTTGTTCTTGACGATCGGGCCACCAAGCGTTGCACCTACTTCATTGCGATTGAAGGCAGGCTTCGGCTTACCCGTCAGAAAGAAATTCTGCGCGGCATATGCACGGTTGCGATTGAACCACAATGCAGAGCCATGAAACTCGTTACTGCCACTTTTCGTGACGACGGTAACGGACACGCCGCTTTCAAACTCGGCCTTCATACTGTTGGAATCGATTTTGAATTCGCTGATGGCATCCACGGACGGCTGCGTCGAGAGACCATGCTTATAGGAGTACGCTCCGCCGCCGTTTCCCGAATCGTTGTATCCCACGCCATCGACATTGAATGAGATGCCGCCCCAATACGGGCTTCCTGCTACGCGAGGATTGTTGGCATTGTCCGTGGTGACGCCGGCGGAAATGCGAATCAGCCGGTCAACCGTCCGGCCGTTCAGGGGAACGGTGGTGATCGCGCCGGATTGCATGACATTGCCGACCGTGGCGTTTTCGGAATTGATGGTGGGAGCAGCGGCGGTGACTTCGACCGTTTGATTCACATCGCCAGGCGATAAGACAACATTGACGCGCGCCGAACGATTGGCCAGGAGCACGACGTCTCGGGTAATGCTCGGTTTGAAGCTGCTCAGTTCGGCCCGCACCGAGTAGGTGCCGGGGGGCAGATT
>DATBGM010000219.1:0-25100 GCA_036557945.1 Bryobacteraceae bacterium
CGGTCAGCGAGGAAGAGGGCTATTTCCGCGCTGTCGTGCGTACTACTTCGTACAAGGTCGAGCAGGGGCCGCAGCTCGAAGCGCTGACGAGCCGCGTCACCACGCTTTTCGAGCAGTATGTCAAGCTGAGCCAAAACCTGAATTACGAAACGATGATCGCCGCGATTCGCGTGGACGATCCCGGCAAGCTGGCCGATACAGTAGGCGCGAATCTGCAGCTCACGATTGAAGAGAAACAGGAGCTGCTCGAAATTTTTGACCCGGTGGATCGGCTGACGCGCGTGGCCGACCTGCTCGATATCGAGATTGAGAAGCTCAATGTCGATCGCACCATTCAGGGCCGTGTCAAGCGGCAGATGGAACGCGCGCAGAAAGAGTATTACCTCAACGAGAAAATCAAAGCGATTCAGAAAGAGCTGGGACGCGGCGAAAAGAGCGAGATTGACGAGCTGAAGAAGAAGATCGACGCCGCCGGGATGAGCACGGACGCGCACGAAAAGGCCATCGCCGAGCTGCGGCGTCTGGAAGGCATGCCGCCGATGTCGGCTGAATCGACTGTTTCACGCAACTATCTCGACTGGTTGCTGGCGGTGCCGTGGAAGAAAAAGACAAAAGAAATTCGCGATCTTCGGTATGCGCGGCAGGTGCTCGAAGGAGATCACTACGGCCTCGAAAAAATCAAAGAACGTATTCTCGAGTTCCTCGCCGTCCGCAGGCTGGTCCAGAACCCGAAAGGTTCCATCCTTTGTTTCGTCGGACCTCCGGGCGTCGGCAAAACGTCGCTCGGCATGTCGATCGCAAAAGCGACCGGTCGTAAATTTGTGCGCCTGTCGCTCGGGGGTGTGCGCGACGAAGCAGAAATTCGCGGCCACCGGCGCACGTACATCGGCGCGCTGCCCGGGCAGTTGATTCAGATGATGAAGAAGGCGGGCACGAAAAACCCGGTCGTCATGCTGGATGAGGTCGACAAGATGTCGATGGATTTCCGCGGTGATCCGTCGGCCGCCTTGCTCGAAGTGCTCGATCCGGAACAGAACTACATGTTCATGGATCACTATCTCGATGTGGAATACGATCTGAGCCAGGTTTTTTTCATCGCGACTGCCAACGTGCTCCACACCATTCCGCCGGCGCTGCAGGATCGCATGGAAGTGATCCGCCTTTCCGGCTATACGGAGCTCGAAAAACTCGAAATCGCCAAGCGGTTCCTGGTGAACAAGCAGCGTAAGGACAACGGGATTGCCGACGAGCAGATGGATTTTACCGATGAGGGGCTACAGACTCTGATCAGCTTCTATACGCGCGAGGCCGGAGTACGAAACCTGGAACGCGAAATCGGGAATCTGTGCCGCAAGGTGGCGCGCAAAGTAGTCGAAGCGCAGGGCCCTGCAGAGAAAGAAGCGGCGCAGGCGGCGGCCGTCAACGGCGAAGTGGTCGAAGAAGAGACGGCTCCCGTCGAAGAACCGGCTGAAACCCGCAAGAAGAAGAGAGCCAAAAAAGACGAAGCACCGCTAGTGCCGATTGATAAGGTCGTCATCAATCAGCCCACGATCACGGAAATGCTCGGGCCGCCGAAGTTCCGTGATACCGATCTCGACAAACAGAACGAAGTCGGCGCGACGACCGGTTTGGCCTGGACGGAAGTCGGCGGCTCGATTCTCACGACGGAAGCAACCGTGATGGAAGGCCGTGGCAAACTGACCACGACCGGCAAGCTCGGCGACGTCATGCAGGAGTCGGCGCAGGCGGCCATGAGCTACGTCCGTTCGCGCGCGCAGTACCTTGGCCTGCCGAAGGATTTTTATCGCCATCTCGATATACACGTGCATGTTCCCGAGGGTGCGATTCCGAAAGACGGGCCATCGGCGGGCATTACGATCGCGACCAGTATCTGCAGCGCCCTGACCGGTATCCCGGTGCGCTGCGATATCGCCATGACCGGTGAAATTACGGTGCGCGGCCGCGTGCTGCCGATCGGTGGTTTGAAAGAAAAACTGCTGGCGGCGCACCGGCAGGGGATTCGCGAAGTGGTTCTTCCGAAGGAGAACGAGCGCGATCTGACCGATATTCCGGAAAATGTGCGCCAGGAAATGAAACTGAACTTTGCGTTTTCGATGGACGAGGTGCTGAAGGTTGCTTTGGAGCGCGAAATCGTTGCTCTTCCGCTGGCTCCCGCGGCAACGGCTTCGGAGATCGCGGCTTCGCGGCCGGAAGACAACCTGACGCACTGAGTTCGTTTTATAGAAGGACCGAATGGCTGTAGCGGAAATTGCGATCGGCGCCGGGTTCATTACGAGCGCGGCGACTCCGGAGCAGTTTCCGCCCGAAACCAACGCGATCGAGATTGCATTTCTCGGTCGCAGCAATGTCGGCAAATCGAGTTTGCTGAACCGGCTCGCTGGACAGCCGGGATTGGCGTTCACCAGTTCGCGGCCCGGCTGCACGCAGACGATCAATTTTTTCGCGATCGAAGAAGATGTACGTTTTGTGGACCTGCCCGGCTACGGCTACGCGCGCGTTTCGCTGGAAGAACGCGCAAGCTGGAAAAAACTGATCGAAAGTTACCTGCGGGAACGGCGCAAGCTGGCGCTTTCATTCCTGCTCCTCGATGCCAGGCGAGGCTGGATGGATAGGGACCTGGAACTCAAACACTGGCTCGAGTTCCACAACCGCCGGTATCAGGTGATCATCACCAAGGCCGACAAATGGAAGAGTAATAACCAACAGAAAGCAGGAATGGCCGCCATCGAGAAGCAAGTTCCCGATGCGCAACCCATTCCGTTCTCGGCCGTAGACGGCCGGGGAGTGAGGCAAATTTGGCAAACCATCTCGAAGATCAAGAACAAGTAACATCTCCCGCGGCTGCCACCGAAGGCAAGCCCACCGAGAAGCCAGAAGAACGCGCCGGACGCGATGCGGGCCAGCGCGAGACAACGAAAGAAGTGCAGGACGAAGCGAAATCCGCCCCGGCGGACGATCCGAAGCCGGCCGAAACCCGCGCGGAAAAGCCCGCCGGAACGCGCACTCGCGCCGAAGGAAGGGGCAACGGCAAGCCGGCTGCGGAGAATACCCGCAAAGCAAGCACGGAGCGTTCCCAAACGGATCCGCCGGCAGCCGCCGCCGCGGAAGCCCGGTCGCCGGATAACGGACCGCAGACTTCCGTCGCCGCCCAGGGTGCGCCACAAAATACAAGCGCGCAACCGCCTGCCACCCAAGCGCCTGCCGCCCAGCAGCCGCCACCCTTTCAACGACGCGGCCGGCACTCGATTGGCAACACCGGCGCGCAGGGCGGCCGCAACGGTACTACCACGCTCGATCTCGTCGAACTGAAAGACATGAGTATTCAGTCGCTGAACCAGATCGCGAAGGATCTCGGTGTTGCGGGCGCAGCCGGTCTGCGCAAACAGGAGCTCATCTTCAAAATTCTGCAGACGCAGGCGGAAAAGAGCGGGCTCATCTTCTCTGAAGGCGTGCTGGAATGCCTGCCCGACGGCTTCGGATTCCTGCGCGCGCCCGAGTACAACTATCTGCCGGGTCCGGATGACGTCTACGTTTCGCCTTCGCAGATCCGGCGCTTCGATCTGCGCACCGGCGACACGGTTTCGGGCCAGATCCGCCCGCCGAAAGAAGGCGAGCGCTACTTCGCGTTGATCAAAGTCGATGCGATCAACTTTGAGCCTCCTGAGGAATCGCGCAACAAAATTTTCTTCGACAACCTGACGCCGCTCTATCCCGATGAGCGGCTGAAGCTCGAAACCACGCGTGACAATTTTTCCGGCCGGGTGATGGATCTGCTCACACCGCTCGGTAAAGGTCAGCGCGGCCTCATCGTTGCGCCGCCGCGTACCGGAAAAACAATGATGCTGCAGGCCATCGCGAACTCGATCACCACGAATCATCCCGAAATCAACCTGATTGTGCTTTTGATCGACGAGCGCCCCGAAGAGGTCACTGACATGCAGCGTTCAGTGCGCGGCGAGGTGATCAGCTCTACTTTTGATGAGCCCGCTTCCCGCCACGTTCAAGTCGCCGAAATGGTGATCGAGAAGGCCAAGCGCCTGATTGAGCACAAGCGCGATGTAGTTATTCTGCTCGATTCGATTACGCGCCTCGCGCGCGCCTACAACACGGTCGTGCCGCCCTCGGGCAAGGTGCTTTCGGGCGGCGTCGATTCGAACGCGCTGCAACGGCCGAAGCGCTTCTTCGGCGCGGCCCGCAACATTGAAGAAGGCGGCTCACTGACGATCGTCGCCACCGCTTTGATCGATACGGGCAGCCGAATGGACGACGTCATCTTTGAGGAATTCAAAGGGACGGGCAACATGGAAATCCATCTTGACCGCAAGCTGGTCGATAAACGCGTCTTCCCGGCTATCGACATCAATAAGAGCGGAACGCGTAAAGAAGAGCTGCTCATGCCGCGCGAAGAACTGAACCGCGTATGGATTCTGCGCAAGGTGCTCAATCCGCTCTCGCCCGTGGAGTCGATGGAGTTGCTGATTGACAAGCTCGGCAAGACGCGCAGCAACGCTGAATTTCTGGCTGCAATGAGTAGCTAGGCGGAAGCGTTCCGCTTGGGCCGCATTCGCATCTTAGCCGATAACGTCGCAAACAAAATCGCGGCGGGTGAAGTCGTCGAGCGGCCCGCGTCGGTTGCGAAAGAACTGCTCGAAAACGCTCTCGACGCCGGCGCGACGGAGATCCGTCTCGACGCCGAGAACGCCGGACGGCGCTTGTTGCGTATCAGTGACAACGGCTCCGGCATGTTGCGGGATGATGCGCTGCTCGCTTTCGAGCGCCACGCTACGAGCAAGCTGAGCGACGCAAAAGATCTGCTCGCCATCGCCACGCTGGGGTTTCGCGGCGAGGCACTGCCGTCGATCGCCTCCGTGAGCCGTCTGTTGCTCGAGACGCGCGCGGAAGAGGAGCAGACCGGAACAGCCGTCGAGATTGCGGGAGGCAAACTGCTGCGCTGCGACGAGATTGCGCGCACAACCGGCACCACCATCACGGTACGTGATCTTTTTTACAACGTCCCCGCGCGAAAGAAATTTCTTCGCACCGACCAGACCGAGCTTGCGCACATCGGATCGCTCGTGGCACACTACAGCCTCGGCCATGCGAATAAGCGTTTTGAGCTATGTCATGAAGGCCGCACGCTGCTCTCTGTTGCACCCGTCGAAAGCCTGCGCGAGCGCGCGTTTCAAGTCTTCGGCTCGGATGTAATCGACGATTCGGTCGAGATTGCCGGCAAAGTATTGGAATTGCCGGGCGCGCATCCGGAAGAAGAGCGGGCGCGCTTTGTGCTCGAAGGCCTCATTTCCGGGCCGCATGTGCAAAAGCTGAATCGCAATTCCGTTTATCTGTTCGTGAACGGCCGCCTGATCCGCGACAAAGTTCTGCTGCATGCGATCTCCGCGGCCTATCACAATCTGATGCCGCCGGGCTGCTATCCGTTTGCGCTGCTGTTTCTGAATTGCGATGCAGGAGAAGTCGATGTGAATGTGCATCCTGCGAAGACCGAAGTGCGTTTTCGCCACAGTTCGGCCGTACATGATTTCGTGCGCGATACGATCCGGGAAATTTTGATGGCCAGCCGTCCGGCCTCAAGCATTCCGTTACCGGCTTCGCCGCGGGTGGTTGAGCCCGCGCCGATACAGCGCGCCGCCCATATTCCGCTCTCGGAATTTTCGGCCATGACGGAGACTGCGGCGACCTTGCATTTTGAAAGCGCGAGCGAGCTGCCCGAGATCACCGTGCCCTCTCTTACCAGAGCGCCTGCGCCGGAACGCATGCTGCCGGTGTACGAGCCGCCGCTGCAGCCGCCCCCGCGCAGCGCCAGCCTTAGCCGCCGCATTCCCGATACTCATCACGGTTTCGATGCCCCTGGTGCAAGCTGGGATGGGCTGGACAATCTCGCGGCGCTGCCCGACCTGCGTCCGCTCGGCCAGTTGCACGATAGTTTCATCATTGCCGCCGGACGCGACGGACTTTGGATGATCGACCAGCATGTCGCCCATGAGCGCATTCTGTTTGAACAAGTTTTAAAACAGCGCGCCGCCGGAACGATCGAAATTCAGCAGTTACTCATGCCGGTGGTCCTGCAGCTTACGCCGGCGCAGCAATTCGAGTACGCGCGCATAGCGGATGAACTGCATCATTATGGATTCGAAACGGAACCGTTCGGACAGCGTACTATCGCCATCAAGGCGACGCCGGCCGGCATCAAGCCGAGTGATATCGAAAGCGCGCTCTTTGAAATCCTAGAAGTGGCGGAAAACGAGCTGCGGTCGGCATCGCTGGAGGAAATTCGCCGCAACGTGTGTGCCACGATCGCTTGCCGCGCCGCCATCAAGATCAACACCAAGCTCGAGCCGAAAAAGATCGAATGGCTGCTCGGTGCGCTCGCCTCCTGCGAATATCCGATGACTTGTCCGCATGGACGCCCGATAGCGCTGCGCTACAGCATGCGCGATATCCTGAAGAGCTTCCATAGAATTTGAAAGGCGCGCGCCTGCGATAACCTGAAAATATGCCGACCAGTCCGGAAATTTTTGCGGAAAAGCCCGTTGATTTCTCAAAGCTGCCTTCATTGCGCGCAGAGAATTTCCCCTATTCCGGCCCTCATCCCTGGCTGGACCGCGCCGATGCGCTCGAGCAGGTACAAGCCAAAGTTGCGCGCCGCGAAATTACTGCGGCCGAAGCGGAACAGTGCCGCTACTGGCGCGAGCACGGCTACATCATTCTTCCCAAGCTGATCGACAATGCAACCTTAGATACGGTCTGGCAGGCTTATCAACACGCTGTCGATACGGGTGTGATTCCCCTTAAGCCGGAGCTGGCCGGTGAAAACGATCCCTGGCCCGGCCGCTTTCTCGATCCGCATACGCGCGTAGACGCCTTTTGCCGGATTCTGCGGCACAAACAGCTTCTGCACTGGATTAGCCTCCTAATGGAGCGCGAGCCCGAACCGTTTCAGACGATCACCTGTCACAAGGGCTCGCAGCAGGGCGCGCACTCCGATTCCATACACATGACGACCTACCCGCTCGGCTATCTGACGGCGGCGTGGATTGCCTTTGAAGACATTCATCCCGATTGCGGTCCGCTCGTCTACTATCCGGGCAGCCACCGCTTGCCTTATCTGTTCAGCAAAGATGTCGGCATCTCGGAGGCAGAGTTCAAAGAGCGGCGCTATCTGGCATATCACGAGAAATATGAGCCGCGTATCCAGCAGTTAATCGCCGAGTACGGGCTCGAGCCGCACTATTTTCACGCGCGCAAAGGCGATGTACTCATCTGGCATGCCAATCTGATTCATGGCGGCTCCATGCGGCGCAATCTGCAGCTTTCACGCAAAGCGCTGGTCTGTCACTTTTTTGTGAAGGGCTCATTCGCCTATCACGACCTGTCCGCCTCCGAGACAAAGCCGTATTCGGGAACATGTCTGCTGCGTACGCAGGAGGAGCCTAAGAAACGTACTTTTTTCGGCCGCTTATTCAAAGCGTAGCGCGGAAGGCCGCGGCCATTTTCGATGAACTTTTCGTCCTCTCGCGAATATGATGCGGGAGGCGAATGTCAGAGCAAGGCAGCCTGCTCAATCCCCGCGGATGTCGATCGTCGGTATCGCGAGCCAGGTTCGCCCATTCGCCGGCGCGGCGGCCGTAGTCACAGACGAAACCCGATTACTCCCACTCAATCGTACCCGGCGGCTTGTGCGTCAGATCGTAGAAAACGGCCGCAATATCAGGAATTTCGAGCAGGCGCTCGGTCAAAACCTCTAATTCTTCACGCAACATCAACACTACGTCCGCTGTCATGCCGTCCACCGAATGGATGGGCCGCAGCACAATCGATTCCGAAGCGCCAGCCACACCGACGGGCAGAAGCACAACCGGAAATTGCCAGACGCGATTTTCCAAACCTGTCTCGAGGCAAAAGTCGCGCACAATCGCATCGGCTTCGCGCAAGGTATTGAGCCGGCTCTTATTCACTGCAGCAGCAAATACGGAAAAAGATGCATGCGGCGTTTTGGTCCCGCAGAGGGCGATCACGCGATTGATATCCGACCGTGTATTTGTGAGCGCGGGCGCGACGGATTCGATTGCCGCGCGATCGGGTGGCCGGTTTAGCGCCAGCACTTGCCGGTAGCTGCGCACGTCACCCTGCACGCCAACCGAACGGACTGGCAACAGCATTCCATCGCGGATCGTCTGAACCGGCGCATTCTCTTCGGCGCACAGACAGCGGATCGCAAGGCCCGGCCCTGGAAAGGGATGCCGTGCCAGGAACTGGGCCGGAACGCCTAATTCTTGTCCGATGGCTCGAACTTCATCCTTATAAAATGAGGTCAGCGGCTCGATGATACGGCCCGACTCGATCAGCGCCTGGATACCCGCAACTCGATTGTGATGTGTCTTGATCAGGTCCGATTTCGCGGTGCCGCCGGATTCGATCGTGTCGGGGTAGATTGTGCCCTGGCCGAGAATCCAGTTTCCGTCCAGAAAGTGTTCCGAAGCAAGAATGCGCTCCTGCACGCGCACGAACTGCTCCCCAATGGCACAGCGCTTCGCCTCGGGATCGGTCAGCCCGCGCAAGGCATCGAGAAACTCGGTCTCCGCATCGTCTACCAGGAAATGCTTCGCGCCAAGCTGCGCAAAAACCGACCGCACGAACGCGGTTTCGTTTTTGCGCATGAGTCCGGTATCGACATAAATTCCGTAGACGCGGCCGGCTCCGAGCGCGCGCAGACAGAGCGTGTAAGCGACAGTCGAATCCACACCGCCGCTGACAAAGAAGAACACATTTCGATCGCCCGCGATCGCCCGGACCTGCTCTTCGAGGGCAGGGATGCGCTGAGAAACGTCCCAATCGCGCACCGCCCCACAGATCTCGAAGACGAAATTTTCGAGCACCTGCTTGCCCGCGCGCGTATGCACGACCTCCGGATGAAACTGAATCCCAAAAAGTTTACGCTCTACGGAAGACATGGCAGCAACACCCGAGACATCCGTCGACGCGGTAACGCGGAAGCCTGAAGGAACTGCCGCTACCGTATCGAAGTGGCTCATCCAGATCTGCGATTCTCCGACGCCGTTCCAAAGCGGATCCGAAGCGGTCACAGTAAGGTGGGCGAGGCCGTACTCGCCGCGCGTGCCGCGTTCGACTCTGCCGCCTAAACGATGCGCCAGCAGTTGATGACCGTAGCAGATGCCAAGAACGGGAATACCGCTGGCGAGCAGTTGCGGATCGATATCCGGGCATCCGGGCTCGAACACACTGCCCGGACCGCCCGAAATGATGACCCCTTTGCGCAGGCGCAGCTCGGAAGCCGGCATTTCACTCGGTTGTACATCGGCATAGACACCGAGCTCGCGGACGCGCCGCGCAATGAGATGCGTATATTGCCCGCCGGTATCGAGAACCGTGATCTGGGGCGTGTCGATGATGGACTGCTTACCGGAGACTGGCTCGCTGTTTCTCAAAGTGTGCTTTGGATTGCGCCAGCAACGTCGTGGCCTTCGGCATGGCGTCGATGGCCTTCTGCACTTCCGGGTCCTGCTCGACGCCTACACGCTGCGAGTCCTCGAAGCTGAACGCCGTTACATACATTTCGGACCTCAATTGGTCGCGCATCCAGCTATGATCACGTGTCCAATCGGCTTCGGAGAACTGAATCCCGTTTTTGAGCAGATAGTCATGCATCTGGTCGAGCACCGCTTCGTCCGGCGCCCAACCTTGCGGCAGTTTCGTCGGGTGATTCGAGAAGTAATACGCGGCGAAATTGAAGAACACATTCTTGCGCAATGCGGCCACCTGCAGCGCATCGGGCTTCGGGGTCTCATACTTCTCGTCCGGCGTAATACCGCCGCCGCCATACACAACGCGTCCGAGATCGGTCTGTTTCACATCGGCGGGGTCCTTCGATTCCGTGCGTTTGCCGTAGTAGTAATCGAGGAAGGAAATATGCGAGTAGTCGCGCTGGATCAGCCGGCCGCTGGGCGTGTAGTAGTGCTGCGTCGTAAGCAGCAGCCCGGTGTTATCGCTCAGCATGTAGACGGTCTGCACCAGCCCTTTGCCGAACGTGGTATCACCCATAATCCAGGCACGATCATGATCCTGCAGCGCGCCCGCCACAATTTCCGCCGCCGACGCCGAATAGCGATTCACCAGCACCACGATGGGATAGCTCTCGCCATACTCGCTGCCGCGAGCCAGATATGGTTTCTCCGAGTAAGCCCGGCCTTTGTGTGATACGACTACCTGTCCTTGATCCAGCCAGTGTCCTGCTACAGCGACGCCTTCTTGCAAGAGTCCGCCCGGATTTTCGCGCAGATCGAGAATCAGACCCTTGATATTCTTCTCGCCGAGCAGCTTGAGATTTTCTTCCACTTCCTTGCCGGTCGTCTCCGTAAATTGCTCGATGCGTAGATAGCCGATCCCCGGCTTGATCCAAAATGCCTTCCATACACTGTTGCGTGGAATCTCGTCGCGTATCAAATTAAAGTTCAGCGGTTGCACCGAACCTTCACGTGTCACCTTAACCTGCACCTTGGTGCCCTTTGGACCCTTCAGCATCTCGGCGATCTCGCTCGTGCTCAGATTGTCCACGCGTTTATCGTTCACTTCAACCAGCATGTCGCCGGGACGGATGCCCGCGCGGTATGCCGGCGTGCCACCGAACGGATGCACCACCATCGGCTTACCTGTACGCGGTTGCGCGCCAATCAGCATGCCGATACCGAAGTACATACCATGCTGCTCTTCGCGCATACCGGCGAATTCCTTCGGGTCGAGGAAGTTCGAATGCGGGTCGAGCGTCCGCAGCATGCCCGGAATGGCACCTTTATAAATGCTCTTGTCCGGTGTCAGCTTGTCGGAGTAGTTCTGATCGACGAGATCATAGATCTTGGTGAAGGACTGTATGCTCGCCTTCAGATCCTCATCGGATGTAGCGCTGGCATTGCGCTGACCGGCTTGGGATGCGGCAGAGACCGGACGCGCTCCAGGCCCGAACAGGCCCCCCGCCAGTGCGCAAACGGCGAGAAACAAAGGAACCAAAACAAAATACCGGCGCTGGGACGACAAACAAACCTCCCGGGTCTGCTTTCAGTATAGACGTTACAGCGCCATTTTCGGGTGAGTGTATGCACCAGGCATAAACGGCGATTTGGTATGAGACTATACCGCCGCCCGTGCCCGCTTGGTCAGAATACCGGTTTCTCCCCGCGCACTTTTCTTCGGGATCTCGTCCAGCCGCTTCACCTGATCGCTCACGCATACCAGAAACATCGGCTGCTTGGCATTTTTGAGCAAGTCGATGATCCGGTCCTGCTGCTCTTCCAGAAAAATCGACTTTCCATCCGTCAGCAGGTGCAGCCTGGATTCGCTGGAAAGCACATCCGCCAGCCGGCGTCCCATTTCGCGTTGTAGAAAACGAAGCACGCGCCGGATTTTTTGCAGTGAAAAACCCTTTCGGCGAAGCTCGGCAATCACTGTAATTTCAATTACTTCTTCGGGCAAATAAATGCGTTTATGTCCTTCATGCCGCGGAGAAACCACCTTCCGCTCGTCCCACCATTGGAGCTGCCGAAGGCTGACCTGGGCGATCCTGGCAACATCGGTGCTTGTATACGTCCGGCTCGATCCCATCAAATCAGGACGGACTTTTCGTGTTTTGAACATGGTGCCCCGTTTGCGTTTGAAGTTGTTACGGCTGCCAAGATTTTACTAGAGCTAGAGGAGAAGTCAAGCACCGCGCTCGGCAGCGCGCGACACCAATTTCGAAGACCGCTTATCGGTACGGCGATATCATGCAAAGCGAGGCCAAGAGCTTTGCGCGTCGTAGCTGGAATCGACTTAGGCGGAACTGCGGTCAACTACACGCTCCTGACAGAGCGCGAGGAGTTCCTGTTCGAAGAGCTCTGCGAATGTCCTTCACGTTCAAAGGAAGGGCCGGATGTCTGCCTGCGGCAGATTGCCGAAGGTCTCGATGTTGCCCTGCAAAAAGCAGGTGTCCGCATGGCCGATTTGACCGTAGTGGGCCTCGACACTCCCGGACCGGCCAGCGCCACAGGCGTGCTGAGCGCGCGAGGTTCCACAAATTTCGTTCATCCGGCCTGGGCCGGCTTCGACATTCGCGCTCAGCTTGAAATCCAACTCGGCAAACCCGTCACCTATCTGAATGACGGCAATGCGGGCGCGCTCTGGGGACACTTCGTCCTGTTTGGCGCGGCGGCGCGCGCAACGTCGGTTTCTGCCATCATCGGCACCGGCCTCGGCGGCGGCGTTGTTATCGACGGCAACGTCCTAACCGGCAGAAAAGGATTCGGAGGGGAGTTGGGTCACGTTCTCGTGCCGTATCAGAGCATCGTTGGAATCAACGGCCTGAAGCCGGCGTGCAACTGTGACCGGCTTGGCGATCTGGAATCGCTTTGCTCGCTAACCGCCATTGAAAAATGCCTGCTGCCTTTTCTTCTTCGCCGCCATCCCGAGCACGCTCTCTCCAAAATGGACCCGGTTCAAGCCGCCCGGCTGGTTCGAGGATTTGCTGAAAAAGGCGATCTGTTAAGCCGTGAAATCTTCCGCATCCAGGCTCATGCTCTTGGACTGTTCTTCGATGCCATGATTAATACTTTCGATCCGGATGCCCTGCTCGTTGGTGGTGGCGCGCTGGAAACCGGGCCCGATTTCCGGCAGTGGTTCGTCGAACAGATTCGTGCGGGCATGCCGAAACAGCGCTCGGAACAGGACGATATCCCGATTCATGTCATGCCCAACGGCGATACCGCAGGCGCGCGCGGCGCAGCGATCGAAGCCCTCAAATTCGCTCGCAGCAGCGCTTTGATTTAATCGCCGTACGGTTCCGATCTTACAGCGCTTAAGCTTGAAACCCGCCTCCAGCGGGCCGGCGGCGGCTAACCTATGCCCGGCCTTCTCTGAGTAATGGGACTTCCAAACCTCCAGAATTTGTCAAACACGCCGATGAGGCGGTATGTGCAGCAACCGCGCGCGGGCAGTAACGAAACTGGCTGCTATTTTGCTCGCCTTGGCATGGTTGCTTTGCGGGACATCTTGTAAACGTGCGGGTAAACAAGCCGCGGCGCGAGCCACAACATCTCGGGCGGCCCGGTCCTCCCGTTCGAGCCGGCAGCCGAAAATCTATCCGCATAGCGTTGTTCCGGGCGGTATCCATACCGTCGAAGAATTTGCCGCAAAGCCGGACGCCCTGGCCCGCCAACACTATCGCGGCCTGCGACCGACCGGAATGGTCCGAAACCCCCGGGAGGGACTCTGGTACGTTTCGTTTCGCACCGGTGACTCCATTTATTGGACGCGCAGACGGCTGCGCATCCCGCAAGGTGAGGCCCTTCTCAAATTAGCCGGCCGGTCGGGTATTTCATTCGCGCGCACGCGCTGCGGTAATTTGCTCTCCGATGTGCCGCAAAGGCCGGTCCTGCCCGCCAAACGCGAAAAGGCGGTTGAAAACGAGCTAAGTGTCGAATCCACTGACGAAGAGCGAGAGGCGTCTTTGAACGCCGCTCTCTTACCGCCGCCAAGTGCGATCAGCAGCCTTCTTTCCGTCGAGTTGGCTCCTCCGCCCACGCAAAGTGCTCTGCCGAATGCGTTCGCCGTCAATCAGACTACGCCGCAAACTGGCTCGAGCCCTGGTTCCGGGGGCTCTGGCGGGGCATTCTTCTTTCCCGACAACTCTCTTTCAGGTACTACGCCCGGTTCCGGCGCGCCCGCAGGCAGCGCAAGCCGTTCTTCGGCCAGCGCAAGCAGTGTCTCGGATCATGTCGTGCATACCGTGACGGTTACTCCCGAACCGGCCTCCTGGTCACTCATCGTCTGTGCGGGCGGCGTGATTACTCTCCTGGCCGGTGCGAGCCGCAGGCTAAGATTGAAAGGGAGATGCAATGTCCCATGGCCCCACTTTTGTTTTCCGGCCGGCTACCTGATGCCTCGCATTAGTGCCTGGGCCTGGATAGCGGCGGCTTGGGTTGGCATCATCTTTTTTTCCTCCACCTCGCTTGCCTCTAAATGGGCTGAGGCTTTCTTCAACTCCTTCTCCAGTGAGTTCCTGCAAAGCTTGAGGAACAACTCGTCTTCTCTCGGCATCATCCATCTTTTTGCCGATAAGGGTTTTCACGTCATGCTGTTCTGTGTGCTCGCGTTGCTTTTGTGGCTGGCGCTCGGAAATATGAATAACAAGGGGTGGATCATCCTTGCCTCCGGATTCACTATTGGTTCCATCAGCGAATTTCTGCAGAGCTTCTTTCCCGACCGGGACCCCGCTCTGCGCGATGTCGTGATCAACACAACGGGCACTGCTCTCGGGATTGTCCTCTGCCTCTTGGCCGACAGGGTGCGCATCCGACGCCATACCGTTCTTCAGCCTGAAACACATGTGACGTCCAACTCGCCCAGGTGATGCAGCAGGATGTCCGGACCGGTGGCGGCCAAATCTTCATACTGCATGACACCGGTTGCCACGGCTATCGACAGAAAACCGTTGGCCTTTGCCGCCCCTACATCGCTTGCATGATCGCCGATCAGCGAAACTCTGCTGTTTTTTCCGACTAACTTGAGGCGGCGCGCTCGCCAGAAAGCCACCTGGGCCAGACGAGTGCGCGAGCGGCCATCCTCGGCAAACGCGCCCACGGAGAAGAAATCAGCCAACCCGGCAAGCTCCATTTTTTTCCAGCCGATCCGGGTGAGATTGCCTGTCACAAGCCCCAACACGACACCGCGCGCCCGCAAGGCCGCGAGTGTGGCGACCACCCCGGTACAGAGAAACGGACTGAGATCCCCCGGGCAGTTTTCGAGATAGCTGCTAGCGCATTCGCCCATGGCAGCCCGCAATATCCGCTGAATGCTGCGCTCGCTTTCGCCGGCCGTGCGCAGCATCTCGCTGATCAGATCGCGATCGAGGGTTCCTGCTGTCGGAACGCCATCCAGCGATGTGCCACGCCCCGTTGCACGCCGAACGCCCTCCACTAAGGCAAGCTTGTGATGCGACCCGGCGCCGCGCATCAGTGTACCGTCAATATCGAACAGTGCCAGGCTGCCAGCCGTGCTCATTGCTCGCTCAATTTAGGAACGAGCGCGTTCAGCAGTTTCAGGAACGTGTTCGAAACTTTATTCGCGATCGTAAGTACATCGTCGTGGACCAGCTTGCCGGAGCCGAGTCCTGCCGCCAGGTTCGTCACGCACGCAATCGCGAGGACCTTCATGCCGAGATGGTTCGCGGCAATCGCTTCCGCAACGGTTGACATTCCAACCAGATCTGCGCCAATATGCTTCAGAAAGCGAATCTCCGCAGGCGTTTCATAGCTCGGGCCCAGCATCGCCGCGTAGATACCTTCGTGTAAACGAATACCGAGCGCGCCTGCCGTTTCTTTTGCCAGAGCACGCAGCGGACCCGAGTAAGCTTCGGTCATATCGGGAAAGCGCGGCCCCAGACTCTCGTCATTTGGCCCGACCAGCGGATTCGCGCTTTGCAGATTGATGTGGTCCGAGATCAGCACCAGCGCCCCCTCTGCATACTCCGGATTCAGACCGCCTGCGGCGCAGGTGAGCACGACCGTCTCGACGCCCAGAGCCTGGAGTAGCCGGATGCCGCTTACGACCTGTTGCGCCGAATAGCCTTCATAGAGATGAAAGCGCCCGGAAAGTACCGCCACGTCGCGATTAAGCACCAGCTCGCCGGCGTGGCCAATCGCCGTCGAGACCGGAAAGCCGGGAATTTCGCAATATCGAATCCGTACCGGCGATTTCACCTGATCCGCAAATGCGCCAAGGCCGCTGCCAAGCACGACGCCCACGCGCGGCCGCACATTTGTTTTTTTGCGAATAAACTCGAGTGCCGGTTGCATGATGTTTTCGAACTCGCGTCATTGCGTTGCCGACAGAATGCGCGGATACCCGCCTGCCGCGAGTTTCAAAGCAGGTGTCTTATTAATCTCCTGCATCACGGCGCTGATCACTCGTTCGTCTACGTCTCTCGTTTCCTGAATTTCGACTGGATAGCGTACCGTCACGTCGACTCCGCTATCGGTGTAGCGCGCCGATGTGATCGGCGCCGGCTCGCCGACCTGAAAATTGGCCGCACGTTCGAACGCAGCATGCTGGCTTTCGATCACTTTTCGATAGGTTTCGTATACGGACCGCACGCTGTCGCCGACCCGCTTGCGGGCTTGCTCCATATCTGTTTCCGCGGCAAATGTCACCGTGACGCCGTGCCAGACGTATTCCGTCCCGGGCGCCTGCTTGATCAGCGCCGCCGGCTGAAAAATTACGGAGTTTGAAAACACGGCGACTCGTCCAGTGGGATGCATATCGGCGCCGGTACCAGCAAACTCCATCAGGTAGAAGCGCACGAAGCCGACCTCAATCACTTGTCCGCTCAGACCGGAGACCGTAACACGATCGCCTGTGCGCAGCCCATACCGCCCGATAAGAAAAAAGTAAGCGACGATCGAGAGAATCACGTTCTGCAGCGCGACCGCCAATCCCGCTGTCACAAAGCCCGCGATCGTCGCAAACGAGCCGATACCGCTCACTGATGCAAACAAAATGATGAAACCCGCCACTACCACAACCACAAAGCGCCGGATCAGTACAACCTGTCGCCGGCGGCGCGTGTCGCGCACGTAACGTAGTGTTGCCCGGTGGACAATTTGTGAAATGATCAGCAGGATGATAACCGCCGCGGCAAGCGTTCCCAGCCGAAAGCCCAGGTAGCTCAGCGCAGTCCGTAGCCGCTCGCCAATGTCATCTCGCCATTGCGCCAGGCCGCCCGCAACGCTGGTCAGTGCGATGCCTTGTTCGGCAAGCGGCAGAATTGGTCCGGAGAGCGCTTTGAAGCGCGCGGACATGCGTTCGACCTGCTGCCGCTGCGCGCCGAGTTTTTCCACATCCGTCTCGTCCAGAGCAGAATTGGCCAGCGCGTCGCTCTGCCTCAGCATCTCCCGAATTTCTGCGCGCAGAGGAGCACGTAAGGCAGTAACCTGCTCGCGCAACTTTTTCGTTTCGGCGAGCAGAGCGTCGACTTGATCGCGTTCGCGCACAAGCTGGAGGCACGCGGCCACCAGGCTGGCCAGTCCTGCTGTTTCCGGGTGAATTGCCGGAGTCGTCTGAGCGGGGCGATTTGCGGCAGCATTCGCCGTAGAAACGGTGTCGCTCAGTGCGGCCGGCATCGAGCCCGATGCAGCCAGCAGATTGATCTGTCCTGCGAGGCCGCTCCCTTTCTCCGTACCGCTCGCGAACTGCAGCATGTCCTTCAGGCTGCTCTGCGCAATTTTGGCGAGGGCCAGATCCGCCGTCAGCGTATCGCGTTGTGCGATCAGCGGCTGTACTTTCCGCGCAGGAGCCTTTGCGATCTGCTGGTTCAACTCGTCGAGGCGCGCCTGCAGCCTTTGGATCCGCTGGCCGGCCAGTGCCGCACTCTGCTCGAGCGTGCGCGCGCCCGAGGGCGTCTCCGCCGGATTCGCACTCGGTTTCTGATTGGCCAGATACGCCGCCTGCGCGCGCGCGAAGGCAAACGCTCTTCGTACCACGTGCTTTGCCGATTGCCGCACACTATCCTGGAGCAGCACATTCTCGAGCGCCATTGACGACTGCGCGCTTGTTACATGCTGATACCAGGCGATCGTCTGGTTGAGATGATCGATGACCTGCTCGCCGCCGATATCGGGCTTCTCCTGCTGTGCAACGGCGATCCCCACTGCGAACGCACAGAGAGCGATCGCGCCAAGCCGCTTCACAGCAGCACGCCCGCAATACAAGCCGACATAAAGTTTGCCAGCGTGCCCACCCACATTGCCTTCAATCCCAATCGTGCCAGATCCGATTTGCGCGAAGGCGCGAGTGCGCCGATCCCCCCGATCTGTATGGCGATCGAGCTCAGGTTGGCAAATCCGCACAACGCGAATGTCGCGATCACAAATGAGCGCGGATTCAGGACCGCTTTCAACTTCCCTAAATCGAGATATGCCACAAATTCGTTCAGAATCATGCGCGTGCCGAGCAGGTTGCCGACTGTTGCGCAATCATTCCAGGCTACGCCGAGCAGCCACGCGATCGGTGAAAAGAGGAATCCCAGAATCTGCTGCAGCGAGGCCGGTATCCAATGTGCGTAGCTGTGCGCCCAGCCGAGCGCACCGTTGCACATGGCAATGAGCGCCAAAAACGCAATCAGCATCCCCGCAATGTTCAATGCGAGCTGCAAGCCGTCGCCCGCCCCGCGCGCTGCAGCGTCAATCAGGTTAACGCCCGGTTTTTCAATGTTCACCCGAACCGTTCCTGCCGTCAGCGGCAAACCGGTCTCCGGCACGAACATCTTCGCCAGCATAAGCGTTGCCGGCGCGGTCATTAGCACGGCCGTCAGCAGATGCGCAATCGAAACTCCCGCCATGGCCACATAGGCCGCCATCACCGCGCCCGAAACATGCGCCATGCCGCTTACCATTACCGTGAAGAGTTCCGATTCAGTCAGGCTTTCGAGAAACGGCCGGATCGTTACCGGCGCTTCCGTCTGCCCCATGACGATACTTGCGGCCACACATGTCGATTCCGCCCCGCTCGTTCCCATGAAGCGCTGCATGAAAATCGCCATGCCCTTCACGAAAATCTGCATGATTCCGAGATAGTAAAGCACCGCAAACAGCGAGCAGATAAAAATGACGATCGGCAGCACCTGGAAGGCGAAAATGACACCGAATTCCTGGCTGCGTGCGCCGAGCTTATCGCCGAAGACGAATGTGGAACCTGCTGTCGAATAATTCAGCAGCGCATTGACCAGCAGACTGAATCCGTAAAACAGCTTGCCGAAATCCGTTTTTAAGACGAGAAAAGCGAATGCGAACTGTAGCGTAACGCCCCAGATCACGACTCGCTTTCGGATTGCCGAGCGGTTCGTCGAGGACAGGTAAGCGCCGAGAACGATTGCCGCAAGACCAAGCAAGCCGGTGAAGTGCGGCATACTCTGTTTGACTCTTCGGCTAGCTGATAAAGCGCTGCCTCATCCACGGGATCAGCTGACGACTTCTAGGATGAGATCGCGCTCCTCCACCGGCTGCTGGGAGATTCTAAAGGCGTCTTCCACCAGTTCGGCTGCTTCTTCCAAATGCTCGTCGCTTGTGTAGTAAATGCGGCAGAGAATACTGCCGGAATCGATCTTCTGACCGACCTTGACTTCGAGAATCACGCCTACGGCGGGGTCGATCGAGTCTTCCTTGGTATTGCGTCCGGCGCCGACCATCGCCGAAGCCTGGCCGATTAATTCCGCGTCGATTGCGCTGACGTAGCCGCCGCGAGCTGTGGTAATTTCCTGCGCGCCGGTGGCGTTCGGCAGGAGATCGAAGCGGTCTAGCACCTGCGGATTGCCGCCCTGCGCCGCGATGACATCTTTGAACTTCTGGAAACCGGAGCCATCGAGCAGTTTGGACTGTGCGAGTTCGCGCGCTTCATCGAGCGTTTTTGTAATCTTTCCAAGAAAGATCATGCGGGCTGCCAGCTCGAGCGAAATACGCGTCAGATCGGTCGGTCCGGCATTCTGCAGCGTCTGCGAAACCTCCATCACCTCCAGCGCATTGCCGATGGCGTAACCGAGCGGCTGGCTCATGTCCGTAATCAGCGCCTGCACGCGTTTGTCGAGCCTCCGTCCGATACCCACCATCATCTGCGCCAGACGACGCGCCTCCACCTGCTTTTTCACCAACGCGCCGGAGCCGACCTTGACGTCGAGTACCACCGCATCCAGGCTCACTGCCAGCTTTTTCGACATGATCGAAGAGGCAATCAGCGGAATCGATTCCACCGTCGCGGTCGCATCCCGTAATGCGTACAGCTTATTGTCGGCCGGTACAACTTCCGGCGTCTGGCCGATAAACGCCAGCTTATGCTCGGCCAACAACGCGCGGAATTCGTCAATGGAGAGATCGGTGCGAAACCCTGGAATGGATTCGAGTTTGTCGAGCGTGCCGCCGGTATGCCCAAGCGCGCGGCCCGAGATCATCGGCACCACTACGCCCGCCGCCGCCGCAATCGGTGACGCAATCAGGCTCGTTTTGTCGCCGACGCCGCCCGTCGAGTGCTTGTCCACCTTGATTCCGGGAATGTCGGACAGGTCGACAATCGAACCGGAGTTCATCATTGATTCGGTCAGGACGCTTACTTCGCGGTCCGTCATCCCCGAGTAATACACCGCCATCAAAAACGCGGAAATCTGGTAGTCGGGAATCTCATTTCGGGTATAGCCGTCCACAAGGAATTGAATTTCTTGCGGGGATAGTTCTTCCCCGTCGCGCTTGCGATGAATCAGGTCGACAGTACGCATTTATGAATTCTAAGCGTACCATTCTCAATAATTTGGACCTGTTACTCGAGCTCTCCTGCCAGCAGCGCGACAAGCCCCCCGGCCGCGATCCGCCTGCCCAGATAAAAACTGCCGAATAACGCGTACACGGCGCTGACTTCATCGAACCGCATCTCATAAATCAGCTTCTTGAAAACGGCCGGATCGTCAGCAAACAGGTCGACGCCCCACTCCCAATCGTCCAAGCCAATCGAGCCGGTGATAATCTGCCGTACGCATCCCGCATAGCGCCGGCCGATCATGCCGTGCTCATGCATCATTCGCTGTCGCTCGGCCAGCGGAACCGTGTACCAGTTCTTTTCTTCTCCGCGCTTGCGGTCCATCGGATAAAAGCATAGAAACTTCGCGGCTGGAATTTCCGGGAAGAGCCGTGCGGCCATGGCGACCCGCTGCCGCGCAACCACTTCCTCAACGGCCTTGTTCCACTCGGGCGAATGCGGCTCGAGGCCGCGCTCAGCGAGCTGAACATACGTCTTGGCGGTCGATTCATAGAGTCCGAGCTCGACGACGGAAAGATATGAATGTACCGGCTCCAGGTAATCGGAAATTTCCAAGCGTGCCAGTGCCAGTTCCGCGCGATGCACCTCTTCGAGCGAATTGCGGAAATGCAGGAGCATTAAATCACCCTTATGCCCGATCTGCGAATAGAGCGCGGATTGTTCCGTCTCCATCCCGGCCACGCAGCCGCTGGCAGCCGCCGCAATCTCGCCGCGCTGTGCTGCGGGCAACGCTCGCCACGCTGCCCTGCGAATACGGAACATCTGGTGCAGCGTGTACGCGCCTTCCAAGGTGAGCGGAACGGCCGGTATCTCAGCCACGGTGCAGCTCCCATTCCGATGTTGGAAGTCCCGGCATTTCGTGCCGGTAGCGTCCGGCAAAAATCTCGGCAAACAGATCCAGCAATTCGTCATGTACGAGCGCGTTATCTGCCAGCACGTAGCGCCCGTCGAGATCGAGCGCCTCGCCGCGCATTCCGGAGACTCTGCCGCCGGCTTCCTCCACCAGCAAGGTGCCCGCCGCCATGTCCCACGGGTTCAATCCGAACTCCCAGAATGCATCGAGCCTTCCGCAAGCGACATACGCGAGATCGATGGCTGCTGAACCGCCCCGCCTTACCCCATGGCTCAGCATGGCGAGCTGGTAATAAAAATGGATGTTGACGCTCTGGTGCCGCTTGCGGCTGGGAAATCCGGTCGAGAGCAGCGAATCGTTCACTGCGCGTGCTTTGCTCACACGCATGCGTGCACCATTCAAACGCGCGCCGGCCCCGCGCTCGGCGGCAAAAAGCTCCCGATTCAAAGGGTCGTAGACCACGCCTGCGATGACTTCTCCTCGCCTCGCGAGTGCCAGCGTCACATTCCACATGGGAAAGCCATGCGCAAAATTCGTCGTTCCATCGAGCGGATCGACATACCAGCGCAGCTCTGCCTGCATTTCAGCGCGCCCGCCTTCTTCGGCAACGATACCGTGCGCAGGAAAGCGCTCGCGCAGGCGCTTTACAATCAATTGCTCGCTGGCGCGATCGGCCGCGGTAACCAGATCGTAGTCGCCTTTCAACTCGAAATCGACGCCGCGGTGCGCCATCAGCACCTGGCCGGCCTCGCGGGCGATACAAATCGCTGCATCCAGAAAGCTTTCCATACAGTTTCAGTTCAGCATATGGAGTCGAGCACAGAGTGTATATCGTTTTACGCTAATTTCCTGGGCCGCGTGTTCGCCGAATTACTTGCGAGCTGCGCCAAGAACCTGAAATCGAAATCAACGCCCCGAATCGGTCCAAAGGGTGCAGCAACGGGAGCCTGAACGCATCTCAATGTGCCCGTTTGAAGTACTGTACATCGCGCTCGTGCTTTTCGGCGGCCGCCCGGGTCTTGAAGGTACCCAGATTCTTGCGCTTTCCTGTCCGGGGGTCTTTTTTCCTCGAATACAGCCGATATTCGCCGCTTGGTAATTTCCGGATCATACAATTTCCAACTATAGCTGGGGCTACCCAATGCAATACTGAGCTGTTCTGATGTGCAGCCGGCCGATGCAGAGTGTCTTTCCGGCTACGTTTGAATCTACTAACCTTCTCCTTCTGTTCTTCTTTGGCGTGTCTTGACAAGAACGCATTCAGCAGAATTTCCGTGCTGGTTTTCTCCTGATTGCTCCACCGGAAGTGCATTGTCGAGCCTAGACTGAAAGGTACAAGCGTCGAAGGGCTTATCCATGGAGCAAGAATCAATCGTCGCGATCTGCTTGCCCGCGAAAAGCAGCAGCCCACGCTTTTGGGTGGCCGTCCGCCGCTTCACCGCGCATCGAAACTAAGGAGAATCAAGATATGCCTTTAAGGCCAGATCCAACCTTTTACCCTTCACCAGGAATGGCGATGCAGGCACCGCCAGAACGCCTTGCCTATGTGGCTCTGCTCAACGATGGCAAGAATGGAACGCACGACGCCATGGGTGCGGTTGACGTTAATCCCGATTCCCCCGAGTATGGCCGGCTCGTCGGACAGGTGGACTTTGGCCGCGGTGATAACGAGCTGCATCACTTCGGCTGGAATGCGTGCAGCGCATGTCTCTGCCCGCAGGCGCCACACCCGCACATGGAACGCCGTTACCTGATTGTCCCCGGTATCGGCTCGTCACGAATTTACATCCTGGACACGAAGGCGGATCCCAAGCAGCCGAAAATTGTGAAGGTGATCGAGCCCGAAGAGTTTATAAAGAAAACCGGCTACACAGCGCCCCACACCATTCATTGCGGTCCGGACGGCGTCTATGGAAGCGCACTCGGATCGGCCAGTGGCGATGCCCCCGGTGGCATTTTTCTGATGGACGCGAACACGTTTGAGCTGAAGGGCCCCTGGGAACAGGATCGTGGCCCACAGCAACTGGCTTACGACTTCTGGTGGCACCTGGGACACGACACGATGATTACCTCCGAATGGGGCACGCCGAACATGGTAAAAGACGGCGTCAACCCGGAGTTGCTGCTGGCCGGTAAGTACGGCAACAAGATTCACATCTGGGACCTGGATAAACGCCGTCATCTGCAGGAACTGGATCTGGGTGCAGAGCAACAATGGGTGCTCGAGCTGCGGCCCTCTCACGATCCTAATAAGACGTACGGCTTCGTCAGTGTTGGCATCTCCCTCAAAGACCTTTCAGCGTCCATCTGGATGTGGTATCGCGAGGAAGGCGGTAAGAATGGCAAATGGGCAGTACGTAAAGTGATTGAAATCCCCGCCGAGCCTGCTGATCCGGAAAAGCTGCCGCCATTGCTGAAGGGTTTCAAGGCGGTACCGCCGCTGATCACGGATATCAACCTGTCGCTCGACGACCGGTTCCTCTATGTTTCATGCTGGGGGACCGGAGAGTTCATCCAGTACGACGTCTCCGACCCGAGCCACCCGAAGAAGACGGGCTCGGTCCATCTCGGCGGGATCGTGCGCCGTGCGCCCCATCCGAACAGGCCGAAGCAGGCACTCAACGGCGGTCCCCAGATGGTCGAACTCAGCCGCGATGGCAAGCGTGTCTACTTCACCAACTCGCTCTACTCGCCCTGGGACGAGCAGATCTATCCCGACGGCTTGAAGACTTGGATGGCAAAGCTCGACGTGGACCCGAAGGGCGGAATGAAGCTCGATGAAAAATTCTTCGTCGAGTTCGACGGGCTGCGAGCGCACCAGGTGAGGCTGGATGGCGGGGACGCATCATCTGATTCCTACTGCTACTCCGAAGCGAAATGACGCACGCCGGAATCGGCTCAACAGCGTTGTGGCTGATGCTGCTTCTTGGCGCTTATCACGGAATCAACCCCGGGATGGGGTGGCTCTTTGCGGTGGCGCTGGGAATGCAGGAGCGGAAGGGGAGTGCTGTCGTGAGAGCGCTTGTCCCGATCGCGCTCGGCCACGCACTTGCGATCGGGAGCACGGTGATGGCTGCCGTATTTCTCGGCATGGCGCTGCCGCGCGAGGCGATCCGCTATCCCGTTGCTGCGATTCTGTTCGGTCTGGGAATTGTATCGCTGGTACGTCATTATCATCCGCGCTGGGTCCGCATGCGGGTGGGCTTTCGAGACCTCACGATCTGGTCGTTTCTCATGGCCTCGGCACACGGCGCGGGTTTGATGGTTTTGCCGGTTCTCCTGGGCAGCAGCACGGTCGAAGCAGAGGACCGAATGGCAAGCCATCATCACATGCCGGCGGCCGGCCCACTTGCCGGGGCGCTCGCTACGGCGGTTCATACAACTGCCTATCTTGCAGTCACCGGATTCATCGCATGGGCGGTTTATAGCAAGCTCGGCCTCGCCGCTCTCCGCAAGACATGGTTCAACCTCGACCTGGTATGGTGTGTGGCGCTCGTAGTCACCGGAGCGGTCACTCTACTCATGTAGATTTGTAAATCTTGCATGGGCTGGCGGCAGGTTCGCTAACTTTTCACAACGCCCGCAATAACGGTTCCAGGCGCGCCTCTGTCGCGCTGTCCAGCTTCTCGCCGTCTTTGGTCACATACAACGCATCGAGCGCCCGGTGCCCTTCGGTATTCACCAGCACAACTTCGATATTGCAGCCGCTCTCGGTGAGAACGCGGGCTAGCTCGAAGAGCAAACCAGGCCGGTCGTTCGCTGCAAAGTTGAGTAATGTCGCCGAGTCCGAAGCCGTGTCGTCAAAGCGCACCGAAGCCGTACTCTGCGCGGACGCGTGCGGCCGCGGCGTCGCACGCCGCCTTTTTAG
>DATBGM010000220.1:0-18353 GCA_036557945.1 Bryobacteraceae bacterium
CGCGCCATGGCAAAGTAGAGGTCGATCCCATTGAGGTTCAGAGCGCGAAATCGTGCGGGAACGAGATCGAACGCGAAGGCGGCGTCGAGCACGTGGTCGTAGAGTGAAAAATCGCCTGCCGGTAATTGTTCAATGCCGGCATCGGACTGCGTTTTCCAGTTTGCCTGGCGGATTTGTTTCGCCGTTTGGAGAAGGTTTTCCTGAGACGTTTTTCCTGCCCAATAAAGTTCGACGATTTTCTTCAGCTCACGATTGGGCCCGATGCGTGAATAACCTAAGTTGATTGCCGTCGCCATCTGCGTTACTCCTTTCGAACTATGACGGAGAAGGCGGGGATGGAAAAAGGCCGATGCGGCGCTGTTTGCCTGATGTCCATTCCCTCGCGGACTCCAGCTTCCACGCTCCTTCGAAACGTGGACCACGCGGCAGGTCTTCGGACTTGCAGGCGTTTTAGTTGTCTACCGGCCGTCGCTTCCCAATCGCTGTGCGATCAGTGCTTCCTGATGGCTTTCGTTCCTGCTTACCGCTGCGGGGCAGTTCCGGATTTCCACCGGATTCCCTTTTCACCTCCGACATGACGACGGAAGACCGCTTGGCAGAGCCAGATTAGCACGGGCGCACGCGAGAGCGGCCGTGCAAGTCTGCGCCACGTCAGGAGGAAGGAAGCCGGCGCATTGCCTGTAGCCGTGAAAGCAGCGCCGACGAGGGAGTTCCTTTCCCAAATACGTCATCCACTAATGCACGTTCCGGGAGGCTCTCGAATTTTTCCGTCTTAGCACCGCTCAAAACGAAGATGTGCATCTGGGAATTAAGATTTTTCAGATCGCGGATAAGCTGCAGCCCGGACTCCTCATCGGGCAGGCGGAGGTCGACGACCGCACAGGTGGGAGCGGCCCGGCGCGCTGCTTCCAGCGCGGATTCGCGACTGGCTGCTGCCAGCACCTCGAAACCGAGCCGCTCGAACAGCATCTCGCGAATGGCAAGCTGGTCCCGGTCATCATCGGCTATCAGAACCCGCATGCTAATAGCTGTCCCGCAATGTGCTCAACGGCAATCCCTTCGCTCCCGGTTCCGAATCAGGATCATCGCACAAACTGAATCTGCGCGATCACGAGATTGGGCATGGACTGATTCCAGCCGTCGGGAAGCGCATCGAACGGTAAGCGAAAATTGCGTTTGCTGCCCGGCGCGAGCGGCTGCTGTTGAGTACTGACAATCGGCAGGCGTTC
The DNA here is from genome assembly GCA_036557945.1 of Bryobacteraceae bacterium. Taxonomy (GTDB): domain Bacteria; phylum Acidobacteriota; class Terriglobia; order Bryobacterales; family Bryobacteraceae; genus Bog-105. The sequence continues at coordinate 1,230 of DATBGM010000220.1, forward strand.
GCGGTGAATGGCCTGGCCGCTGACGTTATAGAAAATGCAATACACCTCGATCGAGCGCAGCGCTCTCGGCCCGTTATTGGCAATAGCGCCTTGCACTTCCACTACCTGCTGCTTCATGAAATTTTCGCTGGCCTGCATGGAAACACCGCTCAGCGCCAGATAGGGCAGATAGGCTTTCGCTTCTCCGGTAGCGGGACCGCCAGCCGCTGGTTTTGTGGGGCGTGAAAAATAAATGGCCGCAGCGATCAGGCACAGGACGACCACTGCACCGCTGACGAGCGGAATCAAGGGAAGTTTACGTTTGGAGCCCGCCGGAGAGGCCATCTTCTAACTGCAAGTCTAGAACAAGCCTTCTCCCCACAGCATTATCTGCGCCGTGTGCTCTTCTTCGTCACAGAAGGGCGCTCGGCAGAGCCCGCGCGCGCACCAGATTTCCGCCCTGCTGCTCGCGCAGCTTTCTTTTTCGGCGTACTGCGGCTTGCGCCTGCAGTCTTGCGGGCGGTCGAACTGGAACTTTTTCGGGCGGCTTTCTTGGCCGGGCGCGCCGCGGATTTTCGCACGGCTGATTTCTTCACGGCGGCTGCGCCGCCCGAAGCTCGCTTTGCGCTCTTCTTTTTTGTGGCCGCCTTTTTGACTGCCGTCTTGCCACGAGCCCCGCCCCGGCGTGAAGCAGAACCGGATTGCTCGGCCGCGGCTGTCTCTGCGCTTACCAGCTTGTTGAAGTTGCTCTTCGCCCCTCCCGCGGTCTCTTCCTGGTACACCAGCGCGAGCCGGCGCTCATCGAACTTTTCGAAGAATTCGTCCCAGGAAAGTTGCTCCAATGCCGCATCCTTACTGCCGGGTGCATCAGGAAATTCCAGGCGCAGAATTCCGGTGTCGCCGCGAGATCCGGTGTCGGCTACATGCGCCGGCCGCCCGCCGCGAGCCTCTGCCCAACTTCGTATCGCATCGTGATCTCTTGTGATTTTCGAATTGCTAGCCATTCGTTCTCCCTTCATGACAGGTGCAATTACCATGCCAGCATTTTCAAGCGTTCGTGTGCCCGACAGCCTGCAAACGCCTGCTCAGACTCGCACTCTGCCATTCTCTTTGCGCTACCTGGAAAAAAGCACTGCGGAGATCCGGAAAAAAATGCAGTGCCTCTTATTGAAACGTCGCATACGCCGCGGAGTCCCACAAGTGTTCCTGCTTACGCATGGCTGCATTGCAGAGGAACAAAGGAGCAAAAGCATGTCAATGTTTACATCCGTCGAGCTGAACTCACTCAAGGACCTGTTCGTAAACCAGATTGAAGACCTCTTTGATGCGGAAAACCGTCTCACCAAGGCGCTTCCCAAGGTGGCCGAGGCCGCCCATTCGAACCAACTCCGGCAAGCTATTCAAAGCCACTTAGCGGAGACGCAGGGTCACGTGTCGCGGCTCGAAGCGATCTTCCGTGAATTGAATATTGAACCGAAGCGCGAAACCTGTGAAGCAATGAAGGGCCTGCTTGACGAAGGCGAAGAGATGATCGGCGCAAAGGGCGATCCGGAAGTGAAGGATGCCGCCCTGATCGCCGCGGCGCAACGCGTGGAACACTATGAAATTTCCGGCTACGGTACGGCGCGCACGTTTGCTCAGCGGCTGGGGCTTACGCAAGCTGCCAACCTGCTGCAGCAGACCTTGAACGAGGAAGTGGCGGCAGATAAAAAGTTGACCACGATTGCCGAATCGTCCGTAAACGCGCAGGCTGCAACGAGCGCGCGCTAAATTGCTAACCATCGAAGCGTTGCTAATCTGCCATTGCGCAGGTTAGCGCGCTTCTGACTTTTGTAAAACGTGAAACGAGGAGAGAGTTGACGGCGACTCGGGCAGGGCGAGAGCTGTCAGGTGCGCCTCATTTTTTGCGGTTCTTGCGATTTCGGAAAAGCCATCGTCCCCGCCTCGAGGGCTGACCAGATCAAGGCTATGAAAAAAGGCGGGCACTTCTTCCCAGGAAACGCGCGGGTCGTCGCCTGCGACCCAGCCCCACGCAGGATCAGGCCGCTCGTAGAGCAGGCGCTGTGAGATCCAGATATTCCCGTTGCGTTGCCAAACGGAAAGTGTGCGCTCGGCCACCTGCTGGCGCCACTGCCTGACATGGATCGTTCCCCAAGGCACTGCCGGGATCATCAGGTAACGGTCTCTACTTAATAAATCGAAGGGATGAGCCTGCACGAAACCCATGACCGTGTCCTGCAGCGAGAAAATGAGAATGCGATCGTTAGAGGTCAGAATGGGATTCAGGGCTGCCAATCTGGCGCGCGCGCTCTCAAACCCCGCTTCGCTGCGGAAGCGAAACAGCGCCGGCATGTTTGTAAGCAGCATGGATGCAAAGAAGGCGGCCAGCGCGAGACGGACCAAAGCGCTTGCCTGACGGTCTGCCATGATCCAGGCGAACCCGAGAAAGAGCAGGGGAAAGAGGGCCATGTAACGCTCCGGCGGACCGGCTTCGAAGAGGAAGGCTGCAAAAATAACGACCGGGATTGCTGCCGCCGCCAGGCAGAGGAGAAGACGGCGCCCCCACATCGAACGCCAGAGTTGCGCTACCAGCAGCGCGAACATTCCATAGACCAGCAGCAGTTTCCAGACTCCTGTTTTGATCAGAACGCCTGCCGTAAATCGCCTGTGCTCAAAAAGGATTCGCTTCCACTCGGTATTTCCTTGATTCAGGGCCAGGAATGCGCGCGGTATGGAGCCCGCCATGCGGAGCAGGCCATTGATCGGCCTTTTGTCGTAGCGCGAGCGGGCGATCCACTGCGCAATCGCGGACGCATGTGTGAATCCGCAGAAAATCATCACCGGGAGGTAAACGAGGAGCAGTGGCATGATCGTACCGGCAGCCATACCGGCGAGCCCCGGCATTCTTTGACGAAAATCGCACGTTAGCGCTCCACCGGGCACCGTCTCCGGGATCAGCAGCGCGTAACACAAGATACCGGGAACGGAAAGCACGTAAGGAAACCAGAGAACGAGTGACAGACCGAGGAACAATCCCGCCAGCGCGCCGCGGACCGCCGAGAAGCGGCCTTCATCGATGAAGCGCTGCAGGTAGTACAAGGCCGCGATCTGGCAGCTGATACCTGGTACGTAAGCCATACCGGTCTCGGTGTAGAAAAGAAGCGCATGAGTGCTTAGATAGGCCACGCTGACGATCGCTGCGATGGTCGTGTTCCGTGTGAGGCGGGTCAGGAGCAGAAAAAGAAAGATCGCCCCCAAGAAACCCGCCGCGATACTGATGCCGATCAGCACAGAGCCGGCTGCGAGGATATCGTCGCCCTGGCAGAGCGTTCGCAGAACACCGCGCAGCGGACTCCACAAGACATAACCCAGCGGGCGCCCCAGCACGTGACCGAATTCCCAGAATGGATTCTGCTGCGGCTTCAGCAGATGGTGCGATTCATCCACCACGTGCTTCGCATAGTCGAAAGTATCGACGTAACCGATCGGGCGGATAAGCAACAGCAGTAGAATCGAGGCGGCGATAACGGCGCATAATGCCGCGCCCGCGCCTGGGGCAGCTCGCGTACGCTTCTCGATGGGAACGAAATTCACAGGTTCGGGAATGACAAAGCATAACGTTGTTCTTTGCTGCTATGCTATAGAGCCAACAGCCACTTAGGGTTATAAATACTAGAACCTTTTGCGCCGCTCGGCGGTTTGGGCTGAAGAGGACCGAGTGTGATTCCCAATCCCCGAGATCGTATCCGTATCGGTAATTGTGCGTCTTTCGTTGCTAAGCGTTTCTTGGGACGGACTTACACAGACGTCACTATTCAATAACTAAAATTTATTTGCCTATAAATCGCGTCGATATAGTACTATCGCGATGAACTATTCCAGATACACAAGCCAATTTCTTGCTACTTTCATGTTGTGAAAGTAGCGTTGTTCCACAATGCCGTTTGATTCACCGGCATTTTTCGTCTTTCTCCTTTTCGTTGTCGTTGCCTACTGGCTGCTGAAACGCCGTTCCCAGAATGTCCTGCTGGTTCTTGCCAGCTACTTCTTCTATGGTTGGTGGGACTGGCGTTTTCTCGGGTTGATCCTGCTCTCGACCGTCGTCGATTTCTTCTGCGCCAGAACAATTGCACGATCGAGCGATGCGCGTAAGCGAAAGCTGTTGCTTGCCGTCTCAGTGGTGTTGAATCTTGGCTTTCTCGGCTTCTTCAAATACTTCAACTTCTTTGCCGATTCGCTGGCGCATTCGCTGACAGCGGTCGGATTGCCTGTGAATTACACGCTGCTGCGGATTCTGCTTCCGCCCGGCATTTCGTTCTACACGTTCCAGGCGCTTGCGTATATCGTGGATGTCTATTTCCGGAAGCTGGAACCGGCTGACTCGCTGCTCGATTACGCGCTGTTCATCAACTTTTTCCCCCACCTGATCGCCGGCCCGATCCAGCGTCCCTCGCATCTGCTCCCGCAGGTCCAGACAGCGCGCCGTTTTGATGCGCGCCAGTTTTCCGACGGCATTCTGCTGATCCTTACCGGCCTGTTTCGCAAATGCGTCATCGCCGATAATTGCGCGCTGCTTGCGAATGCCGCGTTCAACGGCAAGATGGGGCAGCCGAATCTGCCTATCGTGGCGTTGGGAACGTATGCGTTCGCCTGGCAGATTTACGGCGATTTCAGCGGCTATAGCGACATCGCGCGCGGCGCGGCGAAACTGATGGGCTTCGAATTCATGGTGAATTTCCGGCAGCCCTATCTTGCCTCCAGCTTGCAGGATTTCTGGCGCCGCTGGCATATCAGTTTAAGCACCTGGCTGCGCGACTATCTCTACATCCCGCTCGGCGGCAGCCGCCATGGAGAAAAGCGCACGCATCGAAATCTCCTGATCACGATGCTGTTGGGTGGTCTCTGGCACGGCGCGAATTGGACGTTCGTCATTTGGGGCGCGATTCATGGGATGGGGCAGAGCATCGGGCGTCTTGTTTCGCATGGTCTAGACCAACAACGTCTGGCCGAGCCGGGCTTCGTCAGCCGCTGGTGGAAGCGCATTTTCATCTTTCATGCGGTCTGCTTTTCGTGGATCTTTTTCCGCGCGCAATCTCTGCATGAAGCGCAGAAGTTTCTCTCCGGCCTGGGAGTCATTGCCTGGCGTCCGGAATTTGCCGTGGCATTCCAGTTCCTGATCTTGTTCAGCCTTCCCCTATTCGCGCTCGACTTGCTGCTCGAAAAGCGCGAAGAAGAGTTCCTGTTTGAAAAGACGGTCGCGCGACCCGTGCAATGGGCCTATGCTTCCGGCATGCTGCTAGCGCTCCTTTTCTTTGCCGCCAACGAAACCAATGCTTTTATCTACTTCCAGTTCTGAAGCGGCGCGCCGCTCGCTCGCTGTTCTGCTGCTTCTGCTTGCGGCTATTTTTGCCGCAGTGGAAGTGTTTGCCCGTTTCGTAGTCGATCGCGCAAGCAACGTCGAAGTTATGGTTCAACGCGAGCACCAGGAAGCAGTTGCTATCCGGCGCGCGGGCGAAGGCGATGCATCCAGGCAGTTGCTCGTAGTGGGCAATTCGCTTGTGGGAATGGATCTGGATTTCCCGCGGCTGGCACGTTCCTTAGGTCCCGACTGGCAGGCGCATCGTTACTGGCTGTATAACACTTCGTATGACGACTGGTATTTCGGGTTGAAGCGCCTCTTTGCTGATGGCAGCCGTCCTGACGCAGTGGCGGTCACGCTGGCGCCTTTGAGCGTCTATCACACCGGCATTCGCGGCGATTACTCGTCCTTCTACCTGTTCCGTCCCGCCGACATGCGCGCCATCGCTGCCGAAGCAGATCTGGATAAGACACAGGTTTCCGGACTGCTGCTTGCCCGCTATAGCCGGTTCTATGGCCTGCGCAGCGAGATTCGGAAAGTGCTGCTGCAGCGCATTCTTCCTGATCTGCCGCGCATGAACGAACTCTTTCATCGAGGCACGGGCAAAGCACTGAGCGGGAATGAAGTGGGTGCAGTGGTCGCGCCGCGACTGGCCAAGCTCAGGCAACTCATCGAAAGCAATGGCGCGCAAATGGTCCTGATCTTCCCGCCGATGCCGAAGGCGGAGCTCGAATACCGCGACGAGATGGTGGCCGCCGCCCAGTCTGCCGGGGTTCCGTTGCTGATGCCTGTTTCCGGCGCGGACGTTCCCGCTGCAACGTTTATCGACAATATCCATCTGTCCCCGGCGGGAGCGGAACTGTACACCGCCACCCTCGCGCCGGTGCTTCAAGCTGCTCTGGTGCGCAGCAAGCCTTCGCCGGTCATGGTTCAGGCCTCAAATTCGAACCGCAACGATTCGCAGGCGCCGGTAGTCAGCCGACCACTTGCCCTCCCGGTACAAAGCATCCCGTAGCTTTTCGACAACTTCCGCCAGCGCCTTCTCCCGGCTGGCCGCAGGTACAGGCTCGAAGTTGTACCACTTGAATTGCCGCAGCCAGTTGACCATGCCCTGTTCACCTTCGAGCGGGGTGGGCCTGTCAAAGAGTTGCGCAAAGCGCGCCTCTAACCCGGCATCTTCGAGCAGATTTGTGTACTCGGCAATCGACGGGTAGTATGTCTTGCGCACGGGCGGTTGTCCCTGGCAATAGGCGGGCAGAACGGCATCCATAGCCGATTCGATCTGCGCAATATTGCCTTTGCCTCCGCATTCCGCAACCAGCCTGCCGCCCGGTTTTAGCGCCCTCGCGATGGCGCGCGCAACGGCAGCAGCATCGAGCATCCAATGCAATGCTGCATTCGAGAAGACCGCGTCGAATTCAGCTTCGAAACGCATTTTCGCTGCGTCCTCCAGCCGGAATTCGAGAGCCGGGTAATTTTGCCGCGCCTGGCCGATCATCTCCGGCGATGCATCCAGCCCAACGACGCGCGCGCCCGACTCAGCGATGCTCGCCGTGAGCTGACCGGTGCCGCACCCAAGATCGAGGATGCGCTCGTTCGCTACCGGTTTCAGCAGTTCGAGGACGCCCTGGCCAAATTGCCAAACGAACGCATGACTAGCCTCATAGAGCTCGGGATTCCAGTGCTGTTTTGCGCTCATGACGTGTAGGCCCGCAGCAGAAAAAAGACGAGAACGCCCGTTACAGAAATATAGAGCCAGACGGGAAATGTCCAGCGCGCAATGGCTCGGTGCAGACGAAACTGATTACGGAGTGCATACCAGAGCGTCGCCAGAATCAACGGAAGCGCCACCATCGAAAGTACGATGTGCGAGATCAGGATGAAAAAATAGACCGGGCGGATCCAGCCGTACCCCGCGAATTTTGTGTCTCCGTGAAAGAAATGGTAGGTAATGTAGCTTGCCAGAAAAAGCGTCGAAAACACCGTCGCGCTGAGCATGAAGCGCATATGTACCACACGATTTCCCCGGCGAATCTGAATGTATCCGCAAAGGAGACAGAGGGCGCTCAGTGAGTTGAAGACGGCGTTGCAGGCAGGAAGAGACGTAACCCAGCCCGGCTCCGCTGTTCGTCCCTTGAAGTAGATTAGCCAAATCAGAAAGCCGGCAATGGCCGCGCTCAGGATGACGATCGTCGGCAGCGGCTTGCGAGCCAGCTCGGAATTCCCGGCCATCCTCAGGCGTGCTCCCGGCGCAGCGCTTCGACATCGCGCAACAGCGCGGGCAGGTCATCCTGGCCGAGGCTCGAATAATAGCCGCGGATGCGGGCGCGTTTGTCGACCAGTACAAATTTCGTGCTGTGCTCGATTTTCCCAAGTACGTCACCGACGTGGAAGGTCGTAAAGGCGAGCTGGTGAACCGTTTGCGGCGTGCCTGTCAGAAAGATCCATTGCTCGGTTGGAGCACCGTAGCGCCTGGCGAAACGGGTAAGCGCCTCGGGCGTGTCGCGTTCCGGATCGACCGAAATCGAGACAAGCCGTACATCGCCTTGCCCGCGCACCTGTTTTGCCAGCCGGTGCATTTTGGCGGACATCATGGGGCACTCGGCAGGACAATTCGTATAAATAAAGTCCGCAATCCAGACTTTGCCGGCGAGCGTTGCGCCATCAAAGCGCTCTCCATGCGAATCGGTCATTTGAAAAGGCGGAACCGAATCGTAAACCGGTAGTTTTGCAGCACGATCGGCGCAGGAGGCAAGCAGGATCGCAAAACAAAGTGGAAGGACTATCCGTGACAGGGTCACTTTTCAGTGTAGCGGCAGCCGCTTTGCTTTAATAACGATGTTACCCATGGCATCGAACCTTGTCCCCATTACCGTTGCGCACGGCGACGGAATCGGTCCTGAAATTATGGCTGCTTCGCTGCACATCATGCAGGAAGCCGGCGCGCGGATTGAAATTGAAACCATCGAGATCGGCGAAAAGGTCTATCTGCGCGGTGTGAACGCCGGCATTGAGCCGGGCTCGTGGGAGTCGCTGCGCCGCACAAAGGTTTTCTTCAAAGCACCGATCACCACCCCGCAGGGCGGCGGTTTCAAATCGCTCAACGTGACCACGCGCAAGACGCTGGGCCTCTATGCCAACGTGCGCCCGTGCGTCTCCTATCATCCGTACATCCAAACCAAGCATCCCGGCATGGACGTGGTGATCGTGCGTGAGAACGAGGAAGATTTATACGCCGGCATCGAACATCGTCAAACCGACGAGGTTTATCAATGCCTGAAGCTGATCAGCCGGCCCGGTTCGGAAAAGATCATCCGCTATGCCTTCGAATATGCACGCCGCAACAATCGCAAAAAGGTCACGTGCTTTTCGAAAGACAACATCATGAAGTTCACCGACGGCCTCTTTCACAAGGTCTTCGATGAGATCGGGGCAGAGTATCCGGAGTTTGAAAAGGAGCACTGGATCGTCGATATCGGGGCGGCCAAGCTCGCCGATACGCCCGAAGCGTTCGATGTCGTTGTCATGCCGAACCTTTATGGCGACATTCTTTCCGATGTCGCGGCGCAGATTGCCGGATCGGTCGGTCTGGCGGGTTCGGCCAATATCGGAACAGGCGCCGCCATGTTCGAAGCGATCCACGGCTCTGCTCCGCGCCGCGCTGGACAGAATCTTGCGAATCCATCCGGCCTTCTGCATGGCGGCATTCTGATGCTGGTGCATATCGGCCAGCCCGATGTAGCCGAGCGCGTTCATAACGCCTGGCTGCGCACCATAGAAGACGGCGTGCACACATACGACATTTACAAAGAAGGTGTCAGCAAGAAGAAGGTTGGCACGAAAGAATTTGCCGAAGCGGTGGTGGCGCGCCTGGGACAGAAGCCGGAGCACCTGAAGCCGGCCTCCTACGCGAAGGAAGCTGCGAAAACAAGACATCATGAGGGCGGAGAAGCGAAGCGCGCGAACAAACAACTGGTCGGCGTGGATGTTTTCTTCCAATGGAACGAGCGCAATCCCGTGGCATTCGGCAAAAAGCTTGAACAATTCAACGGGGAAGGAGTAAAGCTCACTTCACTCAGCAATCGCGGCGTAAAAGTCTATCCCGGCGGGTTTGAGGAGACGTTCTGCACCGATCACTGGCGCGCGGGCTTCATGGCCGACGACGCAAACCGGCCCGTTACTCATGCACAAATCGTTAAACTGCTCGATCGCATTCAGAAGGCCGGCCTGGACTTTATTAAGATTGAAAACCTTTATACGTTCGACGGACAAAAAGGCTACGTTGCATCGCAAGGAGAGTAACCGGGGCCGATGAGCGAAAAGCCGCTGGTGGGCGTCATCATGGGAAGCAGGTCCGATTGGGCCACGATGCTGCGAACCAGCGAAACGCTCGAACGGCTCTCCATACCGCATGAGCGCCGCATCGTTTCCGCTCACCGGACGCCCGACTGGATGGCCGAGTACGCGAAAACTGCGTCTTCGCGCGGGTTGGAAGTGATCATAGCTGCAGCCGGCGGTGCAGCGCATCTGCCCGGTATGGTTGCCGCTCATACTTCCCTGCCCGTCCTGGGCGTTCCCATTAAAAGCAGCGTATTGAACGGAATTGATTCTCTGCTCTCCATTGTGCAGATGCCGGGCGGAATTCCGGTTGGGACGCTTGCCATCGGCGATGCCGGTGCGACGAATGCTGCGCTGCTCGCTGCGGCGATTCTGGGGAACAAGTATCCGGGAATCCGTGACCGGCTGGAGTCGTGGCGGCGCGAGCAAACCGAAACTGTGCTGCAGAACCGCGAACCGTGAAACAGAATTGGGACAGGCAACCCATTCTGCCGGGCAGCGCGATCGGTGTTCTCGGCAGCGGTCAGCTCGGCCGCATGTTCGCCATCGCGGCGCGGCGCATGGGATACCGCGTACACACGTTTTCGCCCGATGAAGACACGCCTACCGGGCAAGTCGCCGACGTGGAAATAACCGCGCCCTACGAAGATCTCGCGGCGGTCCGGCGCTTTGCCAGCGGCGTTTCCGTTGTGACCTTCGAATTTGAAAATGTTCCGGCCGAAACGGCGGCGGCGGCGGCTCGCTGCGCACCGGTCCGGCCGGGCGGCAGCGTGCTTCATATCGCGCAGCACCGCTTACGCGAAAAGACTTTCCTGGCAAACGCAGGTCTGCCGGTCACCGCCTTCCGCCGGGTTGGAAACCTTGACGACCTGGCGCAGGCTGCCAACGAAATCGGTATTCCGGCTATTTTGAAGAGCGCCGGATTCGGCTACGACGGCAAGGGGCAGGCGCGCATCTACTCTCGCTCCGATTTTGAAAGCGCCTGGCAAGCTGTGGGCGAGCGAGAAGCTGTGCTCGAGGCGTTTGTCGATTTCGAGCGTGAAATTTCGGTAGTGGCGGCGCGCTCGGTCGCAGATGAGTTCGTTCACTACGGCGCGATCGAAAATCGCCATGAAAACGGAATCCTCGATATTTCGATCGCCCCGGCCCGCGTTGCGGAAAGTGTGGCACGCGAAGCAGTCGAAATTACCCGAACCGTGCTTGAGAAGCTGGATGTGATCGGCGTACTCTGTGTTGAGTTCTTTGTCGGCCGGGACGGCAGGTTGCTGATCAACGAACTGGCTCCGCGGCCGCATAATTCCGGTCATTTCACCTTCGACGCCAATGTGACCAGCCAGTTTGAACAGCAGCTTCGGGCAGTCTGCGGATTGCCGCTCGGTTCGGTCGCGCAGTTGACGCCTGCTGCCATGGCGAATCTGCTGGGCGATCTGTGGGAATCGCGCGAACCCGACTGGGCGGCGGCTGCAGCCGTGGCAGACGTCAAGCTGCACCTTTACGGTAAGACGAGCGCGCGCGCGGGCCGGAAGATGGGACATCTGACAGCCCTGGCCCGAACCACGGACCAGGCGCTGTCGGATGTGCAAAGAGCACGCGCAGCCCTGGCAGGGCCCGCCCGCCTCAAAAGACAAACTTCAAACTGAGCTGGATATTGCGCGGGCTGTTCTCTGTCGAATCCAGATCGCCGAAATCTCCGCAACTGACGCATAGCGGAAAACTGTTGAACGGTGACAGTGTGTATTGGGCGTAGTTAAAAGCGTTTAAAAATTCGGCACGGAACCAGACCTGGTAGTGCTCGCCTCCGAAGTTCTTAGCCACCGCAATATCGAAATTGCGTGCCGCTCGTTCGCGCAGTTGTGTCATGCGCTGCGGTGCATTGCCGAGCGTCCACGGCGCGGGCTCCGCATATGCCGCTGCATCCACCCAACTGTTGGGCGTGCGCTGAGAGGGCACCGGATTTCCGACCAGGTTCGCTAATTCCGGTCCCGGGAAGCCATACTGACCGAGCGGATTTGTGTAGTCCCAGAAGACGCCCGTCGGAAGCGGCAGGCCGCTGGCAAGCCGGACGACGCTCGAGACCTGCCAGTTGCCGAGCGCCTCCTTCACAACCGCCGGAGCCGTGTTGCCCCACCGTTTGCCCCGGCCATACGGCAAATCGTAGACGACGGCGGTGGCGAAACTCTGCGGCACGTCGTGGGTGCTGATGTTGTAATCGAGCATCGTGTTGTACGAATCGCGCCACTGGTTGCCTGTTCCCCAGCCGATAAAGTCTTCGGGGCCGTTGTCGAGCGCTTTCGACCACCGGTACGTTACCAGAAGGCTCAGATCTGCGCCGAAGCGGTGATTGAACTTCACATCCAGCGCATTGTAGGAAGACCGTGCACCGGGCAGAGAACGATTCCACGTCAGGAACGTGAATTCCGGGAACGGGCGGAGCAGTTGGTTGTAGGCGATCGTGTTCTGCGAGCCGAGTGGGGTGCTCGGGTCCAGCACTCCGAAAAACGGATTCGCCACCTGCTGGTCGAGCTGCGATTGCAATGCCAGATCCTCTCCGCGGAGCTGGTTGGCGTTGATATTCGGATTGCCATAGAGCAGCTTGCGCCCCTTGTTGCCCAAGTAGCCGATCTGGACAACCGAGTGAGAACTGAGCTGGTATTGCAGATCAAAGCTCCACTGCTCGGTGTACGGCGTCGGATGCGGAGCTCGCGGCCAGATCTGGCTCTGCCCGTCGCCGACAAGCGTCAACAAGCCGAGCGAACTTCCCGTCGGACTATTCACGCCGTTCGGGAACGGATCGTCCACCAGGTTCAACGGTACATATCCGTTCTGTGTCGTGGCGTTGTAGGTGGTCGAAGAACTGAAACCGATGAACTGGCCCGGATTATCGAAGCTGATCATCGCCGAGGCCGGCAGGAAGTATATACCAAAGCCCGCGCGCGCCACCAGCCGGTCGGTTATTTTGTAAGCAAGCCCGATACGCGGCGCAAAATCCTTATTGTTCGGCGGCCATCCATAGCGGTCGCGTCCGTTCATGTTCACGTATTGGAAGCCGCCCGGAACGTTGAAGCCAAGCTGCGTGCTGATCGGATTCACGACCTTGGTATCGAAGTACTCCATGCGGTTGTAGCGCTCGGTGATCGGTCGCTGATTCTCGTAGCGCAATCCGACATTCAGCGTCAGCCGTGGAGTGATGCGCCACTGGTCCTGTATGTACAGGCCGAAGGCGTGCATGCCCATCGCCGGATCGATATTGAACGACTGACCGCCGCCGCTTCCGGTACCGAGCAGCATGGAAGCCAGCGCATTGCCTGTAAAATTCGATCCGCTGTTGCTGGCGATGCATGGACCGCCGGGATTTGGATCGCATGAAGTCAGCGCACTTCCGAAATTGAAGGCAGCAGAACCGGTGTTTACACCGTTCGACTCGTCGGTATTGTTGATGCGCATATCGTCGAAATTGCCGCCGAACTTCAGCGTATGTTTCGAGAGTTGCTTGGTCACGTTTACACCGACCGTATTCGAGTAGCGCGTATATTTCTGGAAACCGCCGCCAAAGGTGATGCCCAGCGATGCGTAATTTTCAACGTCGATGCCGGGCAGGATCGGTGCCTGAAACAGCGAGGGCGACAGCCCGATGGTAGATGCATCGGCTTGACCGAAGGTCTGCGCTGTGTGCTCTTCCTTCCAGCGGCTATAGCTGGCAAACGTATTGATCACCCAAGTGGGACTCGGAGTGACGGTATCGTTCAACACCACCTGGAAACCGTTATCGTGCTCGTTGACGCCGGAGTCGCCGCCCGTGCAGAAAAAGCATGGATTGATGTTGGTTTGCCGAAAGCGATCGGACCAGCGGACGAACATTCTGTGAGTTGCGCTCTGTTCCCAGTCCACGCGTGTGTCCAGCTTGTCGTTCGTATTGTTGGCGGGGCCCTGCGCGAAGAAGTTGTTGATCTGGTTCGGGCCCACCCCGGCGCGATTCGGGTCGGGGTAGAGGCTCATCATCTTCGCGCCAACCGGGTTGATGAGGTTCTGCGGAACTTTATTGCCGGGGAACTGCTGGCGCGTGTAGCTTCCGTCCGGCAACTGCGTCGTCGTGAACGGATTGTAAATCAGGTTGGGCGTGCCGTCGGCATTCAACGAGCTTGAAAAATCTCCCGTTCGTTCGGCCGGCGTGGGCACAGTTAACACCCCGCTGTCGGCGGTACTCGGCTGCCGCAGCCCTTCGTAGCCGCCGAAGAAATACAGGTTGGCGCGCTTCAGGATTGGACCGCTGACGTTTCCGCCAAACTGGTTCCGCTTGAACGGCCCCTTAGGAACCTCGAATTTATTATTCGACCAGGAATTTGCGTTGAGAGCCGAGTTCTGCAGATAGTCGTAGGCCTCCCCATGAAATGTGTTGGTGCCGCCTTTCGTGATAAGCGTGACGATACCGGCTCCTCCACGCTCATACTGCGCATCGTAGGTATTCGTGATGATCTGCTGCTCCTGCACCGAATCCTGCAGCGGCGAAACCATCAGACCGCCCCAGTCAATTGCCGTCGAAGGCGCGCCGTCGATCAGGATGGCGGATTCACCGGTGCGTCCGCCGTTCAAGCCGAACATGCTCGCGTTCTGATCGAAAGTGCCGTTCTTTTGCGTCATGCCGGCGGGTCCTTCCGTCGTGCCTGCGACGGCAAATACGAAATTCAGCGGCGTGCGCGTGGCATTCGGCAGAGCGCTGATCAGCGCGCTGTCCATAATGGCCGAACTGTTTGCCGTCTCTGTATCCAGCAGCACCGCCGAGGCGGTTACCTCAACCTTCTGTTCCGTCCCGCCGACCTCGAGCGGTATCTCGACGTTCGCATTCACCTGGGCGGACAAAATGAGATTCTGCTTGATGTAGGTCTTAAAACCGGGTGCCGTGACCGTAATCTGGTAGGTTGCCGGCGGAAGATTGTTGAACTGATACGTCCCGTCGCTCTGGCTGGTAGCTTCGCGAACATCGTCGGTGGCCATGTTTTTCAATTCCACTTTGACGTGCGGGACGGCGGCGCCGCTCGGGTCGGTCACTGTTCCGGTTATGGACGATGTGAATGTTTGCGCCACTCCGAGATGGCATAACAATCCACACAACATGACTAGTAACAGAGCGAACGGTTGATTCGTCTTTCGCACTGCTTGTTTGAATCGCAATGGTTTCACGATCCCTCCTCATAGAAGCTTGAAACTCTACTGAATTCTCGATTCCGCCACATCGGCGCGAAATTGTTTCGCGGCATCGTATTGCTCGGCGGCAACAAGCGCCTGCTCGGCTTCACGTGCCAGTGCCGGCGCAGGTTTTAAGGAAGCAATTTTGCGCGCTACCGAAAGCGCTGTCGCCGTTTTTCCGTCGTCGAGCAGCAAGCGCATATATTGCAGTTCGGCCTGGAGGTTGTCCGGATTCTTTTGAACCGTTCTCTCCACGCCCGTGCGATATCGCAGCAACTGCTCCTCGGGCGACAGGCTCAGAAAGTCCAGCAAACCTGCCGGATGCGGCGGCTCCGGCTTCGTCGGACCAAGCTCGCGCAGGCGCGCGAATACGACCCGAGCCTCGCCGCTCTTCCCGTCTTTTTGCAAGGCCCGGCCCAGGTGGTTCAGCACAGTCACGTTGCCGGGCGCCAGTTGCGCCGCTGAGCGCAAGGTCGCAACAGCCGCGGCTACCTGGTTCAATTCGAGCTGCGCATCCCCTAATCGGTCCAGAACGATAGCATCGCCGGGCAGACGCTTCGCCGCCCAAGCGAAGTCAGCCAGCGCTTGATCCGTCTTTCCCTGACGCTGATAGAGCAAGCCGCGGGCGAAGCGCGCCGGCGTCAATTCCGGGTTCAGCGCGATGGCTCGATCGAATTCGCGCAGTGCCAATTCGGTATCCGTTGCACATTCGGCCGTCCCCAGCTCGTAATGCCCGATCGGATCGGCCGGATGCTCCCGCACATAGGCAGTAAGCGCGGCAATTCCAGCGGCCGACTGCTCGGCAATAGCCGTTTGTACAAACGCGCGCTCGCGCCGGGCCGAGGCGTCGCCGGGAGTAACCTTCAGATACTTGTCCCAGGCCGCGACCGAATCCGCAAAATAGCCCAGTTGCGCGGTAAGGCGCGCCATGAGCTGTAGCAAGTCCGCGCGATTCGGCGCGGCGCGCGAAGCCTGCCCCAGCAACTGGATTGCGGTCTCGCGATTTCCGAGTTTCGCGTTCACCACCGCCAAGTCGTACATCGCGTCAATGTTCGCGGGCTGCTGCCGCAGCGCCTGCTCCAGGAATTCTCGCGCCTCCGTATGGCGACCGGCGCGCGCTGCTGCGAGTCCGCGATAGTAGACCGCGTCGAAGCTGCTCGGCGCGAGCGTCATCGCTCGTGCGAAAACCTGCTCGGCTTGGTCATATTGCTGGGCCGCAAAAAGTGCGGAGCCGAGCGCAACCGTTGCCTGTGCGTCGTGTTCTGCCTCCGCCGAGAGCCGCTTCCGAATCGCCTCAGCTTCGGTTTTCTTTCCGAGCTGATATTCCGCCTGCATGCGCAGAAGGAGAGCATCGGGGCGGTCGTGAGCCGTTGCCGGAAGGCCGTCCAGATAGGTCAGCGCCTTAGCGGGAGACTTTTCGCGCAGTACCAGCCGCGTCAATTGCATGCGGGCATTCACGTTGGCAGGAGCGAGCGCGACAACGCGGCGGAACTGCTCTTCCGCTTGTTTAAAATTTCCGCCTAGCAACAGGTGGTTGCCGTAGTTGTTGCGCAGGGAGGGCGATTTCGGATCAATCGCGACTGCTTTGCAGTACACGTCATCGGCTTCCGCAAATTTTTTCTGCTGGTCCAGGGCGACACCCAGCAGCGCGAGCGCCTCGCCATTCGCCGGATGCGCGCGCAGTTCCTCCTGAAGAATGCTTTCCGCGCGGGCCGCATTGCCGGCCTGCAATGCAACGACCGCTTCTGCCAGTGAATCGCCTTGCGCCATACCAAGCACGGCGCAAACACACAAGCAAGCGAAGCGATACGCCGGAAACTTCATGGCTGGGCCGCTTGATCCAAAGGCAGCGCAAAGGCGACATAGCTGCCGCCGCTCGAGGCGCCCCACTTGCCGCCGCCCGCGCCGATCACCACATATTCTCGTCCGTTTACTTCATAAACCGCGGGTGTGGCGTTCCCGGCGGCGGGTAGCGTCGTCTCCCAGAGCAGCTCGCCGCTCTTTTTGTCGAAGGCGCGAAACTTGTTGTCGTAATTGGTCGCGCCAATAAACAGCAGACCGCCAGCGGTGACCACGCTGCCGCCATAATTTTCCGAACCGGTGTTGCGGACGCCCTGCGCAACCAGCTTCGGATATTCGCCGAGCGGTTTTTGCCAAACGAACTTTTTCGTGTTCAGGTCGATGGCGTTGAGCGTGCCCCAGGGCGGCGCGACGGCCGGATAGCCATCGGGATCCAGCCACCGGTTATAGCCGTCGATTCCATA
>DATBGM010000221.1:0-4189 GCA_036557945.1 Bryobacteraceae bacterium
GGCAATAAGAAGGATCTGCGCGACTTGCCGCCGCATGTGCGGCAGGAGATGCAGTTCCACTTCGTAGAACGGGTGGAGGAAGTGCTTTCGCTCGTGATCCCGAATATTCAATTAAAGCCGCTGGCTTTGGCGAGCTAAACAAGCCCGAGCCGGAGACAAGAGGCCGCGAACTCATTGGAGCTCGCGGCCTTTCTTGTTTTGTCACTCCGCTTGACCCATTTTGAGTGCGCGTATGAGTAAATAGACTCGATGCGCGATTCTTCGGAGCGGCGGCTGCGCGTGCTCACGGTGATCGACGGCCTCGGCTTCGCAGGCGGGGAGAGCCGGATCCTGAGCATGGCGCGCGGGCTCGACCGGAGCCGCTTTGAACATTCCGTTTTGACGATCAATTCCGCAGCTTACGCGGATCCGGTGGAATTCGCGGCACGTCGGTCGCAATATCTCGAAGCGGGAGTAGCCGTTCACGATCTTGCCGAACTTGCACCGGAGCGGCGCTCGCAGTTTGCGGAATTTGCTCCGGCGCTGCATGCCAAGACCGGAATTCTACGACGGGCACGACGGTTGGCGCGCGTCATTCGGCAGCAAAAAGTCGACGCTATCGATAGCCATCTGGAATCGGCGGGACTTGTGAGCGTGCTGGCAGGACAGATGACGCGCACGCCGGTTTCGATGACGATCTATTGCGGCGGCTGGAAGCCGGATGGCATGGTGTGGCCGCGCACCACCCGTTTTGCGCTGCGCCTGGCCGACCGCGTGCTGACCGATTCGGATATTCGCGCCCGCGAGATGAGCGAGCTCGTGCCGAAACGCGACGAAAAGTTCCGGGTCATTCCGAACGGAATTCCGCAGCCGAGTAGCGAGCGATCCAATAGCGAAATGCGCCGGGCGCTCCGACTGCCGGAAGATCCGCGCATTCGCGTGGTGGCGCAGATCGGGCGATTTACCGAATACAAGGGGCAATCGGTGCTGCTGCGAGCCGCGCGTATGGTTCTCGACCGCGAGCCGGAGACCGTCTTTTTGCTGGTCGGTTGGGGGCGCGAAAAAGAGTACCGGGCACACCTGGAGGCGCTGTCGCGTGAGCTTGGGATTGCCGAGCGCGTGGTTATGACGGAGTACCCGGGCAGCATCGGCGATGTCTGGAAGGTGATCGATGTTCACGCGCACGCTTCGTTATTCGATTCGCTGCCGATTTCGATTGCCGAGGGCATGTCGCTGGCAAAACCGGCGGTGGTGACTTCGGCGGGCGGCATTCCCGAGATTGTACGACCTGGAGAAACGGGGCTGGTTGTTCCACCGGGCGATGCCGGGGCGCTGGCCGCGGGCATTCTGCGCTTACTGCGCGAATCGGAACTGGCCGCTCAGCTTGGCCGTAATGCGCGGCGGCGCTATGACGAATACTATCGTCCGGAGCGGATGATCTCTGCACTGGAGGACTACTTTACGGAACTGGCAGGCGGAAAAGCCAATACCGGCGCGGCTCTCCAAGGCAGCCTTGCGCGATGATAGAAAGAGTGGAGAATAAGTCGAAACCATTTCATCTGATGACTCCGGCCGAGAAGACCGCGTTGCGAATCGCTCAGAACCGGGCGATAGAAGAAAAAGTCAAGGAAATGAAGACGGAGCCGAAAGCGAAGAAACCGCCGGCCAGCTCGAACGGCGATTATGTTCGTGCGACGCCGGAAGAGCGCGCGTCCAATATGCCGCGCTTGATTCGCAAGGTGCAGTCCTGACTACGACACACCAGCCCAGGCCGGGCCCAGGGGGCACTCCGTTTCCGGCTCGGTTTCGAGCGTGCTCGATTTTGCTTGGGCTAATTGCCTGCGTCTGGTGTGTCAGCGCTCAAAATAATCCAAAGCCGGCGGTGCAGACACCAAGCGCGGTCCGGCAAAACACAAAGCCGCAGGCGCAAACGTTCCCTCCGGCGCAAGTGGAAAACGGGCAATCGCTGTTTTTGGAGCACTGCGCGTTTTGCCACGGGCGCGATGCGGGAGGCGGCGAGACCGGACCGGATTTGACGCGCTCGCAAGTGGTTGCCGAAGACGTACATGGGGATAAGATCGGTCCCGTGGTGCGCAACGGACGACCCGAGAAAGGCATGCCGCGGTTTTCTTTGAGCGAAAACGAGATTGCGGAGCTGACAGCTTTCATTCACACGGCGAAGACGGAGGCGGAATCGCGCGTGGGCGGCCGGCGCGGCGTCGATCCGGAAGATCTGCAAACGGGCAGTGCGGAAGCGGGGAAGAAGTATTTCGCGGCCGCGTGCGCTTCGTGCCATTCGCCAACGGGCGATCTGGCGGGGATTGCCAAGCGCTATCAGGGACTGAAGCTGGAACAACGTATGCTATATCCGCATGGCGCCGAAGCGGAAGCCACCGTCACGCTGCCCTCGGGCGAAAGCGTCACAGGTAAGCTCGCCTATCACGACGAGTTTACGATTGCGCTGCGCGGGCCATCGGGCTGGTACCGCTCGTGGCCGGTGAAGCAGGTGAAGTTCACGATCAAGGCGCCAGCGGAAGCGCACGTCGAGCTGCTTGCGAAATATTCCGACGACGATATTCACAACTTGATGGCTTATCTTCAGACTTTGCAATGATGCGCCGCCTGTTATTCCCGATCGCGCTCTTTTTCTCGGTTATTTCCCTGCATGGGCAAGACGAAGGACTTACTTCCGAGATGCTGCTCCATCCGCCGGCCGACAGCTGGCCGCTCTATCACGGCGATTACTCGGCAAAACGGCACGTGAAGTTGACGCAGGTTACGCCGGAAAACGTCGATCAGCTTTCGCTCGCGTGGATTTTTCAAACGAACCAGGCGAGCACAATCAAATCCTCGCCGCTCGTCGTGCACGGCATTCTTTATTTCACCGTTCCGGACAATGTTTGGGCGGTGGATGCGCGCTCGGGGCACCAGATCTGGCACTATACCTATCCGAAGAATAAGGGCTTTCATATCGGGCATCGCGGCGTAGCGATGTACGGCGGCTGGCTGTATTTCACGACGGCGGATGCGCATCTGATTTGCCTGAACGCGAAAGACGGCGCGGTGCGCTGGGACGTCGTAATCGCAGATGCAAAGAAGGGCTACTGGATGACGATGGCGCCGCTGGTCGTGCGCAACCACGTGATTGTCGGCGTATCGGGCGATTTCGATAACCTGACCGGCTTTCTGAAAGCGATCGATCCGGAGACGGGGAAAACGCAGTGGCGCTGGGACAGCACGCCTCCGGCAGGCACGCCGAATTCGACTACCGGCGGCATGACATGGATGACGGGCAGCTACGATCCGGAGCTCGACTTGGTGTATTGGGGCACAGGGAATCCGACGCCGGTGCTGAACGGCAAGCCGCGGCCGGGAGACAATCCCTACACGTGCAGCATCGTGGCGATTCATCCGGAGAGCGGGAAACTCGCGTGGGCATTTCAGCCGTCGCCGCACGATACGCACGATTGGGATGCGGTCGAAACGCCGGTGCTGGTGGATGGAGAATTCAACGGCCAGCCGCGCAAGATGCTGATGCAGACTTCGCGCAACGGTTATTTTTTCGTGCTCGATCGCACCAATGGGAAGAATCTGCTGACGGCGCCGTTCGGGCCGGTGAATTGGGCGACGGAGATCGACAAGGAAGGGCGGCCGGTACCGAATCCGGAAAAAGAACCGGCGCGCGATGGCCGCTTGATCGCGCCGGATGAGGGCGGTTTGACGAATTACCGCTCGCCGAGCTTCGATCCGAAGAGCGGATTATTTATCGTGGATGCGCATCCCAGCTACGGCATCTATTTCGCGAAGCCTGCGGACGGCGAATTCGGCTGGGCGGGCGCGGATTATGGCGTGTGGGGCAAAGGCGTGCTCGAGGCGATCGATTACAAAACCGGTAAGATCGCCTGGACACATGAGCTCGGTCCGGAGGGCGCCGGCGCGGGCGTGTTGACGACCGATTCGGGGCTCACGTTCACGGGCGACGCACACCATAATGTGCTGGCGCTTTCAACCGTAGACGGTAAGACGCTATGGCATGCGGGAGCGGGAGCAGGCATGGAGAGTTCGCCGATCGCCTATGAGCTTGACGGGCGCGAGTATGTGATGACCAGCAGCGGCGGCGTGCTGTTTGCGTGGGCGCTGCCCGAGAGCGTGATCGAACGGACGTCGGCGCAGGCTACTGCGGCTGTGCGTAAGTAATTTTGCTTTCGGC
>DATBGM010000222.1:0-10905 GCA_036557945.1 Bryobacteraceae bacterium
GGATGAAATGATGGTTGGTTTCTTCAATCTCGTCTTCGACGCCAATATGCCCGTTCAGAATCTCTTCTCAAATAAGAAGCATGCCGCCGACATCGCGAGCCGCTAGGGCGGCGGTTGTAATTCTCGCGCTTACGGCGAGCGCGTTTTGCCAAACCAACTCCGCCCCTCGCAAACACCTGCTCGCGATTGGTGAGGAAAAAGGTTACCGGCACGAAGCCGTATCGCATGCGCTGGCGACGATTGAGCGCATCGGGCGAGAGACCGGTCGATGGGACACTACCATTCGCACCGATACCGAAGCCCTCACCAAGAAGAAGCTTGAATACAACGCGAAAAACCTGAACGATTTCGATGCCGTCCTCTTCTATACGGGCGGCAATCTCGAAATGGACCCGGGCCAGAAGGCCGACTTTCTCTCGTTCATTCACGATGATGGCAAAGGCTTCGTAGGGGTGCACAGCGCCACCATCACCTTCACGAACTGGCCCGAATACGGCGAGATGATCGGCGGCTATTTCGACGAGCATCCCTGGAAGACTTTCGATGCGCCTATCCTTGTTGAAGATCCGAGCTTCCCCGGTATGGCGCAGTGGCCGCGCGAGTTCAATCTCCGCGATGAGATCTACCAGATCAAGGATTTCTCACGCGCGAATTGCCATGTGCTGATGCGGCTCGATGCTGCGAAGCTCGATCTCAACAATCCGCACGTCCATCGAACGGACCATGACTTTGCAGTCGCCTGGGCCAAGATGTACGGCAAGGGCCGCGTCTATTATTCGACTCTGGGGCATGTCGAAGAGAACTGGGACAATCCACAATTCCAGAAGATGTATACAGAAGCGATTAAGTGGGCGCTCGGCCTGGTTGACGCCGACCTGGCGGCCCGCCCTGTACCCCCGCAACCGTGATCACCAGAAGAACATTTCTGGCCAGTGCGCTCGCAAGCTCGGGTTTGGCGAAGCAAATTCGCCTGAACATCGGCATCGGCGCGTTTTCCTATCACAACCTCTCGCTCGATGACATGATTGTTCAGCTTCGCGAGCTGAAAATCAACGAAATCGAGATGTCGCGCGGCGAGTTTATGCTGATGAATGCGCCGACGGCCGCGATGTGTGAAGCCGCCCGCCGCAAGCTCGACGCCGCCGGCATTCGTTGTGTCTCGTATTACACCGCGACTATCAAAAACGCACGCGATCTGGACACCGCCGTTCAATTCGCCAGGATATTCGGCGCACGCAATGTCTCGGGCGATGCCACGGGTCCCGTTCTAAATGAGATTGATCAACGCTTCAGTCGGGAATATCTGACGTTCGGAATCCATAACCACTGGTTTAAACAGAAATTCGCCTATGAAAGCGTCGAGGATGTCTTAGGCGCGCTCAAAGAGCTTTCGAAGACCGTCGGCGCGACGCTTGACGTCGGACAGATGGCCGCTTGCGGACACGATCCGGTCGATGCGGTGCGCAGGCTTGCACCATATCTGAAACTCGTTCACCTGAAAGACGTCGAATCGGCCGGCGCCGAGCACAACGTGCTGCTTGGAACCGGCGTTGCCAACATCCCGGGTGTTATGCGTGAGCTGAAACGCATTCGCTACGACGGTTTAGTTGCAATCGAATATGAAAAAGAGGGCGAGGCGAACGAAGATATGAGAAAAGAGATCGACTACGCGCGCCGTTTGGCGGGATGGCTACCGTGCGCGTGAGGCCGGTTTGCCGCTGTCGATTGGCGTCGGCCCAACCGCTTCCTTTTCCGGCTCGCTGCTTTTCACGAGGCCAAGAGTCCGGCGCACTTCGCCGTCAATTCGCGCTAGCATATCCGGATTGTCCTTTAAAAATTGGCGCGTGTTCTCGCGTCCCTGGCCGATGCGCTCGCCTTTGAAGCTGTACCACGATCCGCTCTTTTCGACGATGTTGTTCGCCACGCCCAGGTCGAGCAGATCGCCTTCGCGCGAAACGCCTTCGCCGTAGATGATGTCGAACTCGGCTTCGCGGAACGGCGGCGCCACTTTATTCTTTACGACTTTGACCTTGGTGCGATTGCCCGTCACCGTCTCGCCTTCTTTGATAGCCGCAATGCGCCGTATATCGAGCCGTACCGACGAGTAAAACTTCAGCGCGCGCCCGCCGGTCGTCGTTTCCGGATTTCCGAACATCACACCGATCTTTTCGCGAATCTGGTTGATGAAAATCAGGCATGTATTCGACTTGGAAACGATGCCGGTCAGCTTGCGCATGGCCTGCGACATGAGCCGCGCCTGCACGCCCATGTGCGAATCCCCCATTTCGCCGTCGAGTTCCGCTTTCGGTACAAGCGCCGCCACCGAATCCACCACCAGTACGTCGATGGAGCCGGAAGTGATCAGCGCTGCCGTGATCTCGAGCGCCTGTTCGGCGAAATCGGGCTGCGAAACGAGCAGATTGTCTACGTCCACACCGAGTTTCTTCGCATAAATCGGATCGAGTGCATGTTCGACGTCGATAAACGCGGCCATGCCGCCGGCCTTCTGCGCTTCGGCCACGACCTGCAGGGCAATGGTCGTCTTTCCTGACGACTCCGGCCCGAAAATTTCGCAAATGCGCCCGCGCGGAAGTCCGCCCACTCCGAGCGCGTAATCTACCGAGATCGATCCCGACGAAATCACGGAAACCGGAACGATCGCTTCCTTCGCGCCGAGGCGCAGAATCGAACCTTTCCCGAATTGTTTCTCGATCTGACCTAATGTCAGGCTCAAGGTGCGGCTGCGTTCTTTTTCGTCCATGGGGATTCCTTTCTTCTAGGCGGGGAGAGGCTCTCCTCAGTATAGCCCGAAACAAAAGGGGTCAAACTTGTTTGCGGCGGGTTCTTAGCTGCCCGTCTCGCGGCGCGCATAGTACCCCTTGCGTGCCCGAACCTGCAGATCCTTGCGCCCCTTCACCTTGATTGCGACCGTGTGAAACTTGCCGTCGTTGTTTAGCGGCTCCGGCCGGTAGAACAGGTTGTACTGATGGCGCAGCTCGTTGGCGATATTCTCGAATGACTGGTTCAAGTCCTTGGCTTCAAATGGAAAAAACGAAGCACCTCCGGTTTGTTCCGCCAGGTACCGCATGACTTTGTCGCCTTCTGTCTCGATGTGGCTGATGTTGGTGGAAATCGAGTAAATCACGGTGTCGGCCCGCTGCGCCATTTCGAGCGCCTGCTCGCGGCTGTAACGGCTGTCATTATCGTCTCCGTCGCTCAAGATCACCATCGCGCGCCGGAATTTATATAAGGGTTGGTCGCGCATGAGCTTGTCTTTGCAGGAAAAATAGATCGCGTCGTACAGCGACGTGCCGCCGCCTGGCCGCAGATTGCGTACGGCATTTTCGAGCACATTCGTATCGTTCGTGAGATCGGCCACCAGCTCCGTCGAAGTATCGAAGCTCACCACAATTGCCTTATCCTGCCGCCGCATGACACTGTTGATGAAGTTCGTGGCAGCTTCCTGCTGGAAGTGAAAACGGTCCCGAATACTGTTGCTCGTGTCGATCAGTACCGCCAGTCGCAGCGGCAGGTCCGTCTCGGCGGTGAATTCCAGAATCTCCTGCGGCTTCTTATTTTCCAGGACTTGAAATTCGTCTTTCTTGAGATCCGTAATGAAACGGCCTTTTTTGTCGGTTACGGTGAACAGCATGTTCACGCGCGTCACTTCCGCGCGAATGGGAGCGGGCTCGTTTTGCGCGTTCTGCTGTGCCCGCAGCGTTGTCAAAAAGAGGCTGCCGAGAGCCAGCGCTGTTACTGCATACTTCATCGGGATGGAACCATTCTATCGGTGTTTTTTCGCAGCGATTGCAAAAAGGCAGCCAGATCCGCCGGCAGCGGACTCTCGATCGCGATCCATTCATCCCTGGAGGGCGAACGAAAACGCAAACGATGCGCATGCAGGAAAAAGCGGCCGAGCGTGCTCGCCGGTGCTCCATAGAGCCGGTCGCCCACGATTGGACGATGCAGGCTCGCCAGGTGGACACGAATCTGATGCGTGCGGCCGGTGCCGATGCGTACTGCCAGGTAGCTCATTTGCTCAAACTCTTCGAGTACCCGGTATTCCGTCAAGGCACTTCGCCCGTTCACGAGTTTCGTCGTCATGCGCGTGCGCCGCACCGGATCGCGTGCAATCGGACTCGTAATCCGGCCCTCTGGTTGCTTCAGCCGGCCATGTACCAGCGCCAAGTATGATTTCTCGACTTCGCGATCATGAAACTGGCGCGCCAGGGACTGATGCGCACGGTCGGTGCGGGCTACGACCAGCACTCCGCTTGTCTCCCGGTCGAGCCGGTGCACGATACCGGGCCGCAAATCGCCGTTAATCGCCGACAGTGTTCCGAAATGGTGCAGGAGTGCATTGACCAGCGTCCCGCGGCTGTGTCCCGCGCCTGCGTGCACTACCACCCCGGCCGCCTTATTCACCACAACGACGTCTTGGTCTTCATAGAGAATCTCGAGCGGCAGCTCCTCCGCTTCTGCTCTGAGCGGCGCTCGTTCCGCTGGCTCGAGCGACACCGTTTCTAAACCCCGCAGCAGGTAGGAAGCTCGTGCAGGAGCGCCTGCAACCAGCACGCGCGCTTCTTTGATCCACGCCTGCAACCGCGCCCGGCTGAATTGCGGCAGGCGCTCATGCAGAAATGCGTCCAGGCGCTTCCCCGCGTCGCGCGGCGCGGCCGTCAGTTCCACGCCTACAATCTACACTGAGTCCTGGCGGGCTCAACCCGCGCCGTCACTCGCTGATCATTTCAATTGTCTTAAGCCACCTCTCCACTAGCGAGGTCCATTCTGTTATCGGATATTTCGTTCGCCGGAGTCCAAAGGCATGGCCGCCCTGCGCATACACGTGCATCTCGGCGGGAACGCCGGCCTTCTGCAAGGCGATGAAATAAGCGAGTGAATCGTAGACGCTGTCGACGTGATCGTCCTCGGCCTGCAGCAAAAAGGTGGGCGGTGTTCGAGCCGTAACGTGCAGGTCTGGATTTAGCGCAAGATTTGCGTCCGAGGCCGGCTGATGCTCCGTATGAGGGAGCACAAACTTCTTCGTTCCTTGCCTCGCATCCCATTCAGCGGCGTGCAAGGAGAGATGCCCCGGATAAATAGGCACAGCAAAATCCGGGCGGCAGCTTTCTTTGTCGGCAGCATCGACCGCGGAATAAAGCCGCCGCTCAAAGTGGTTGCTGATCGCGGCCGCGAGATGCCCGCCCGCGGAAAATCCCAAAACTCCGATCTTGTGCGGGTCAATGTGCCACTCGGCGGCGTGCAAACGCACAAGTCCCATCGTCCTTTGCGCGTCCTCGAGCGCCATTGCCGATTCCGGATATGGGCCCGACTTCGGATACGCGCCCACATCGGTGACACGGTACTTCAACAGGACACACGTGATCCCTTTCGATGTCAACCAGTCACAGGCTTCGGTGCCTTCAAGATCGATGGCCAGCGTCTGATACCCGCCGCCTGGAAAGACGATGACCGCGACGCGGGTATTCTTCCCCTTGGGTGAATAGACGGTCATGGTGGGTCGCGTCACATTGCTCACCCCAATGACCTGCTTGCCTGCAACCAGAAACTTGCTTCCTGAAGGCTCGACCACCTCCGGCCCCCTGACGGGTTGTGGATCAGGAGCAGCTTTGGGCCAGATTGGCACCTGCACATGACCTGACGGCTGCCAGCCATTCGCTTCCGCAGCCACACCGGCGGCCGCAAACAGGGCCCAGAGAGTAAGCCTGAAGAGATTCATCACAGTCACCTGGCCAATATATAGCCAGACCTCGAGGCGCCGCGCTCTGGAAATCGGTTATTCTGTTAGCGCATTGGTCCAATGCAGCGAGCCATTCTCAAGCAGCCTTTTGGACCACGCGGGACGAATGTCTAAAGCGATCAGCTCCTTTGAACTTATGCTCGATAGCCGTCCGCCGCATCAAACCCTGACAAGCTGGCTGTACTCGCAACTGCGTCTGGCCATTATCGAAGGCCGCCTTCGGCCTGAAAGCAGGCTGCCCGCATCGAGAGACTTTGCCAGCCTGTATGGGTTGTCACGCGGCACGGTTGTTAGCGTGTTCGAGCGGTTACAGTCCGAGGGATATGTCTCGTGCCGCGTCGGTTCCGGCACGCGCGTCAATCGGATTGCGCCGGCCGCTTCCGTTCGGACAACGAATTCCAAGGCGCCGGCTTATATTCGTCGCGCGATTGCAGACTATGTGCGTCCTAAGCCCTGGGTTGGTTTGATGGCGAGCGAAGGCGTTCAGCCCTTTTGCATGCGGGAGCCCGCCATCGCCAGGTTCCCCGCCGAACTCTGGGAAAGAATTGTGATGCGGCGGGCACGGACCTTTCGTTCGTGGTTGCAAACAAATGATGACGGACTTGGGTACAGGCCGTTGCGCGAGGCAATAGCAGATTACCTGGGCTCATCGCGCGGCGTGCGCTGCAGTGCGGGACAGGTTCTTGTAGTGTCCGGAGTCCAGCAAGCGCTCGATCTGCTGGCCCGCTTTCTCCTGAAACGGGGTGACCCGGTCTGGATGGAAGATCCTGGATACTTTGGAGCGACCATCGCGTTCGCTAACGCCGGCGCCCAAATGATCCCGGTGCCGCTGGACGAGCATGGAATATCCGTAGCAACCGGTCTGAAAATGTGTCCGCATGCCAAGGGAGCATACGTCACGCCGGCGCACCAGTTTCCGCTCGGAATGACGATGCCGCTCGAGCGGCGCATGGCGCTTCTCAACTGGGCCGCCCGGACCGGCGCGTTTGTCATCGAAGATGATTACGACAGCGAATACCGCTTCGAAGGGTGCCCGGTTCCGGCACTGCAAAGCCTGGACCGAAATTCGAACGTGATCTTTATCGGATCTTTCAACAAGCTGCTTTTCCCGTCACTGCGGATCGGATACGTCGTCTTGCCGCCCTCACTGGTGGACGTTTTCCTCGCCTTTCGCTATCGCACCGAGTTTCACAATCTGAGCGCGGATCAGGCGGTGCTGTGCGACTTTATCTCCGACGGCCACCTGGGCCGTCATCTGCGGCGGATGCGCGATCTGTATGCCGGCCGTCTCGCAGCGCTCATCGACGGCGGCACCCGCTACCTGAAGGGCTTGCTTGAAATTTCTGATGTCAGGGCCGGCCTTTATACAGCGGCGTTTCTGAAGAATCGGATGACTTCCTGGCAAGCGGAAAAAGCAGCAGCAACACGCGGGATTGAGGCGATCGCACTGGACCGGTATACGTTAAAATCCGCCGATCCGAAGGGATTGCTGCTGGGTTTTGCAGCCTTCGATGAAGCGGCGATTCGCGCCGGATTGATCAAACTGGCGGCCGCTTTGGAGCATCCCTCGAAGCGAGCCTCGCAAATGGTACATTCGCGCATCTCATAATGGATCTGGTGAAAGGACCAATCCACCGCTACAATCGCTCTAGCTATGAGATCAGGTATCGTTGCCACCACAGGTATTGCGGCCGCCGCCTGCCTGCTATTCACCTTCATTCAGGCTCCTTCGGTGCGAGCCGATGATGCATCCGTCTCCTATCCGGACGGCTATCGGACGTGGACCTTTCTCCACAGCTCGCTTGTTCCCGCCGGGTTTCCGGGGTTCGCCAAGTCTCCGTGCGTCAAGCCATGCACAAACGGCATTTTTTACTTCTACGCGAATGAACAAGCCATGAAGGGGCTGCGAACCGGCGCCTACGCTGACGGCGCCGTGATCGCGGAAGAAATGCTTGAATTCCGCGTCGGTGACAAGGGCGTGGGCGGGGAGGGACACCGCGTGCTGACTGCGGTTATGGCGAAGGACAGCCGTCGCTACGCTGCAACCGGCGGTTGGGGTTTCGGTAACTTCGACGAAGGCAGCAAGGCGAATACCCTCGACGCCAAAGCCCAACAGACGTGTTTTCAGTGCCATATCTCCCGCAAGGATCATGGTTACGTATTCGCTCAATACGTTGAGCGCTAGCTATAACTAGATGCCCACGGCCATTCGCGGGCGATTGATGCGCACGTTCTGCGCGTCCTGTGCCGGTTCCCCGTCGCATTCCGCTTCTATCACGGTCACCAACGGGTCGGGCGCGGAAGCCGGTAACCCGGTGAACTGAACGCGAAACTCATCTTGCACGACTTTCACCGGCTGTCCTGACGGGTAGAGCCGTGCGCCGGTCACTTTGTTCTTCAGGCCGCCGATGGCCACTGTTTCGCCCGGCCAGAAATGCACGTGAACATAGAGCTTATTACCGGTTCTGGTGAAGCGGGCGAACTCCGAGCGGGTTACGTGGCAGAACTCCGCTTTGTGGATCAAATCGGCATGCTTGTCCATCCATTTGCCTGCCGCGGTGAGCGTGTCGATCGACTCTTGCGGGATGGAGCCATCGCCTTTCGGGCCGATGTTTAACAGGTAATTGCCATATCCTTGCGCGCAAGTTACTAAGTTCCGGACGATCGTCTTGGGCGACTTCCAGTCATCATCGGCGCGCTGATAACCCCAGCTATCGTTCATCGTCATGCACGATTCCCAAGGCTCGACAGAAACCGTGATTCTCTGTTCGGGCGTCGTAAAATCCTCCGGAATACCGGCGCGATTGTTGATAAGAATGTCCGGTTGGAGCTGGCGAACCATTTTGTTCATCTTTACCGATTCCCAACCTTCGGGCGTAAGCGGCCAGTCGACGTCATACCAGAGAATATCCAGCTTGCCGTAATTCGTGCAGAGCTCGCGCACCAGGCCGTGCGTATATTCGACGAAGCGCTTGCGTGCCGCTTCGTCATGCGCACAGCGGGCGCCGTCGGGATGATGCCAGTCCATCAAAGAATAGTAAAAACCGACGCGCATTCCTTCGCCTCTGGCGGCTTCGTAGAATTCACCCAGCAGGTCGCGTCCGGCCGCCTGTTTCGGCGCGCAGTAATTCGTCAGCTTGGTGTCGAAGTTACAAAAGCCTTCATGGTGCTTGCTGGTCATCACCATGTACTTCATACCCGCTTGTTTGGCGAGCTTGGCCCAGGCGCGCGCCGCGTGCGGTTTCGGATTGAACCGTTTGGCTAATTGCTGGTATTCCGCGACTGGAATCCCCTCTTGCTCCATAGCCCATTCGTGCCGTCCGAGAACGCTATACAGGCCGAAATGGATAAACATCCCGAAACGCGCTTCGTGCCACCATTGCAGGCGGCGCTCTCGATCAGACGGTGTAGAGGTGGTCGGGCCTTTTTGCTCTTTCTGCGCGAAAGCAGACGGCCCGCTCAGCATCGAGAGAGAAGCAGCGGCTCCAAGCGATTGAAGTACACCGCGGCGGCTGGAAAGAATTTCCTTTGACATGGCGCTTTGTATGGTATCGCGCGGCTGTTTCCCGCGACCCGAAGGTGCGCCCTGCTCAGAAATTGATCCGCAAAGCGAGCTGTAACTGCCGGGCGGTTCCCAGGCCGATCTGATTCGACACGGTCGAGTTCAGCACACCGAAGTTCCCGCCGGCCACCGATGAGGTAAAGGGCTGGCCGGGCTGGATGCCGGTCGCCGTCGGGCCGGTAGGAATGCCGGGACTCAGGCGGACATTGCCAGGATTGGCGAAGTTCGTGTGATTGGCGATGTTGTAGGCTTCAGCGCGCAATTCCACGTTTACGATTTCAGTAATCCGGAATTTCTTGCTCAGTGTGAGGTCGAGTTGCGCTATCGCCGGCCCCGCCAGTGAATTGCGCGCCGAATTACCGAATGTGCCCGGCTGCGGGACGGTAAAAGCGCCCGGATTGACATACGCCAGGCCATTCTGGGTCAGAATGGGTTGCACACCCGGAACCACATCGGGCCGCCGCACGTTACGCGTGCTTCCTCCTCCAGGTGTATTGATGACCGGCGTCGTGAGCACCTGTCCATTTACCACGAGTGGATTCTGGTACACCGCTCCGTTTCGATTGTCGACGTAAGCAATGTCGGGCCTGGTTATCAGGACATCAATCGGCACACCCGAGCGCGCATTGATCACGCCCCCGAGTTGCCAGCCGCCGAGGAAAGCATCCAGCGGCTTCGAAAGGTTGCTGGCGAAACGGCGGCCGCGCCCGAACGGAAGCTCGTAGAGTGCGTCTACGTTCAGGCTATGCCTGATATCGAAATTGTTATTGCCCCGTTCCGTAGCAAAGTTGAAAGGATTACCGGCGGTGTTGGCTTCGTTGGACCCCGCGCTTGTGCCGATGGAATGAGCCCAGGTATACTGCGCCCCAAACGTCAACCCGTGCGCGTAGCGATGATTCACCGTCAGCTGCATCGCGTTATACGAATCGGTTCCGCCACTGGTCTTGTAGTCGATTTCTGCAAAGCGATTGCCGTACTGGCGGACGGCGGAGGCGACGCCAGTCGCAGGGTTCATCGTGAAGCCCGTAATCAGGTTGGTAATACTTCGCAAGAATAGATTACGCCCCTGGCTCCCGACATACCCGAGCGACACGACGGTAGAGTCCGGCAGCTTCTGCTGTACCGAGAACGAGTAAGAGAGAACCCGCTCGGGAATGCGATATCCCGGTGCGTAGGCGCGCGGCTGGTATCCGAGTCGCGGGCTGTTTATGTTGTAGTTCGCGTAAATCGCAGGAATATTTAACGGATATGCCAAACCTGGAGTCGTTGCGGCAGAAAGAGTCGTCCCGATCCGGTCATTCGCTTCCGGCTGAAGCTGGTCTTCGGTCTGCCCCGGCCCGTAATAGTAGCCCGCGCCTGCTCGGAGTACCGTCGTGTTTTTCGACGCCAAGGGCGACCAGGTGAATGCGAGCCGCGGGCCAAAATTCTTTTTCGAGCTGTTATACCAGTCTCCGCTATAGCGCGGAATGATGTCGCCGCGTAGCATATCGAAGAATACGTCTTTGTTGCGCGCTTCCGACAGAACTCCGTAGTACTCATAACGCAGTCCGTAGCTCATCGTGAAGTTCGGACGGATTCGCCA
>DATBGM010000223.1:0-5266 GCA_036557945.1 Bryobacteraceae bacterium
CTCATCAGGTCGGCTTGCGCCTGCTCGCTACGATGGCGGATCGGCGACAACAGTTGCGGATCGATCCGCGCCAGTCGCGCCAGCGTTCGGGCATCAAGTTTATCGTCTTTGCGGCTGCTTTCACTGATGAGCCGGACACTCGGGGCGTTGGCGACAACCACCTCATGGCCTAATCGTGTCAGCTGTCGGCTCATCCAGGGCGAGTGCGTTCCCACTTCGAGCGCCACGCGGCAGCGTGGCAGTGCTCCGGCGACCTGGTCCAATCCCTTCTTTGTCGAGGCGCAACTTCCCTCGACCAGGAGACTGGTCCTCTTCGCCTTTGGAATATATTTGGCACTGTGCGTCAATAAGAACCACGGGTACGTAGTACCCTCGCGTGCTTCGATGTTCCTGATCGGCAACTGTGCTTAAGCCGAGCGCCTACTTTTTGTGCGAAGAGCGGGCAGGCTGCGCTTGCAGAATTCCCGCACCGGCCAGGCCGAGCTGTAACTAAGTCGGTGGGCTGCCCTGACCGGGGGCGGCTTTGGAGGAGGGCCCTCGATGTCGTTGCTGGTCAGCGGCAGGACGTCCGCGAACGATCAGGGAAAAGAAATCGGACTGAACCACCACCGCCGGCCACCAGCGCTTAAGGCCCAACCAACGGAATCGAGCTTGCTAGTTGTAGATCGATCATCATCTGAACACGTCGTTCAAGCTGATAGAACCTGGCCGTCTGCTTTGCGCTCAGCGCCGAACGAAACTTCGGAAGATATTTGAGGCGTAGCTGGTTCACGTTCTCATCTACAGTAAGCCACCGTTTAGCAAGTCCGTCGGCCTGCTGCTCGGTCATCGTGTCGGAATGAGTGTATTCCTTGATAAGCTCATACTTCGCATTGTTGCCTTCGACAAGATCAGAGACGTACTGGTCATAAATGGGCCAGAATTTTACAGCCTCCGCTTCAGTCAGATTCATGTTCTGGGCAATGATCTGTTTTCTTTGCGAGCGCAGATCTCGCCTCAACATCGTAATTTGTTGATCAAGCGAGGATTGGGATGCCTGATTCGTCGAAGGCTGGTCCTGTCCCGAAGCTGTGCTTTGTGCATGAAGTATCGGCACCATAACGGCCGAGCTCAACATCAGAGCAAGTACGGACGCTTTTTTCCCCATCTATCGTTCCTCCAAACTTTCTAAGATCTTGGTTCAATTCAGTGGCCCTTGCATTTTCGTGTATCGGACCCCCAAATGCCTCCAAGAGAAAAGTACGTATGGAGGCTCCTTGCAGTGATGCTGCGATTTTTTAGCAAGGCGTAAACTTTTTCATTAAGCTCCGCTGGGGGAGCTTGTCACCTTCAAACCCAACCGAACATACCCGCCGAAAAGATCTGCTCCATCTCGTTCGGCCGCTGAAGGGCATAGATGTCAAGGGCGTTTGAAAAATAGACCAGAATGGCGGCGCAAAACCAGACCATTTGGGGTTACTTGAGTGTTCCGAAGTGGGTTTGCGGAGAGCTCTGCAGCGGAGGCCTGCGCCGCCCATGGGGCGGTGCGTTTAGGCCGCAGCGGAAGAGCTCTCCGCAAACTGCGCCGGGTTGGGGCGATCGCCCTTAGCTACGAGCTTTGCCGGCCCTGGCTTGCTTGCTTTCTTTGAGGCGATAACTTTCGCCATTCATCTCGAGAATGTGAACGTGATGGGTGAGCCTGTCGAGCAACGCTCCCGTGAGCCGCTCGGACCCCAGGATTTCGGTCCATTCGTTGAACGGCAGATTACTGGTCACCATCGTGGCCGAGCGTTCGTAGCGCTGGCTGAAGATCTCAAACAACATCTCGGCGCCGGTTTTCGACAGCGGCACGAAACCGAGCTCATCTACAATCAGCAGTTCAAAGCCTGCCAGGTGCTTCTGAAAGCGCAGCAAACGTTTTTCGTCACGGGCTTCCATGAGCTCGTGTACCAGTGACGCTGCGGTGGTGAAGCGCACGCGATAGCCTTTCTGACAAGCCGCCAGCCCGATGGCCAGCGCAATGTGCGTTTTGCCCGTACCCGAGTTTCCCAGCGCCAGCACGCATTCGCGCCGTTCAATGAACTCGCCGCGTGCCAGTTCCAGAACCAGCAACTTATTTAAGGATGGAATCGCCAGGAACTCGAAGCTGTCCAGGCTCTTGACGACCGGAAAGCGGGCTTGCTTAATGCGGCGCTCAGTCGCCCGGCGCTCCCGATCCAGCAGTTCCAGCTCGGTTAGCCGGAACAGGTACCGCGGATAATCGACTGCTTCGTCGGCACACTGCTGAGCCACTTTGTCATACTCACGCAGGAACGTCGGGAGCCGCAGTGCTTTCAGATGATGATCTAACAGGACCTGTGGCGTTTCCATCAAATAGTCGCTCCTGTCAGCAGCGACAAGTAATCGGCAGCCGCGGTGATCGCCACCTGTGCCAGCGGCAGATGCGGATAGCACTCCAGATCCAGCCGCGGCGGCCGCCGCTCAATGCGGCACAGCAATAGGTGCTTCACGGCATCGAACGAAAGAGCGCCGAGATGCAACGCCTGCCGCACAGCGTATAAGACTTCTTGCAGCGGAAATGTTTCCAGCAGTCGCAGTACCTGCACGAAGTCCCGCTTGCCACGCTTACCAAGACGTGCTTCCAGTAAGCGCCGCAAGTGTGCGAACTCTTCCGGCAACTGCCAACCAGCGAGAGGGGCCGCCTGATCAAGTGCATTCGGCTTGTGTTCCAGCAGTGCCAGATAGTGCAACGGATCGAAGATCATATCCTCGCGCTGGTAACTCCGGGCGTGCCGCGCAATCACGTCACTGCCGGAACAGATCACGACCTCATGCACATAGCCTTTAATCAGCACTTCGCGATGCCCATAGGCGGTCGGCACCGAGTAGTCGTTGTTGCGATACCGGACCAGCGACAACGACGTCACTCGCGTGCTGCGCTTCTCACACGCTTCATAAGGCGCCGGCGGCAACGGCAACAACGCTGCTGTATCTCTTTGAAAGCGCTCCCCAATGGTCTGCTCGTGTCCGCGCAGCCGGCGGGCGCGCCGCTTGCGGCATTGCTCCACGAGTCGTGCATTCAACTCCTGCCAAGTCGAGCACCGTGGAATCGGCACCAGAAAGTTACGCCGTGCATAGCCCACCAGTCCTTCGACCTTGCCCTTGTCGTTCCCCTTGCCTGGCCGCCCGAATCGCTCGGCAAACAAGTAATGGCTCTGCAGTTCGCTGAAGGCCTGCGTTCGCTTGCGCGTACCGTCGCCCAGAATCTGCGCTACCGCTAGTTTCGTGTTGTCGTACAGAATCGTTTGCGGCACTCCGCCCAAATAGCTGAATGCTTGAACATGTCCTTCCAGAAACGCCTCTGTGGTCTCGGCCGGAAAGGCCATCACAAAACAGTCATCCGAGTGCGGCAGATCCAGGCAGAAATAGTGCGCTTTCTGCTCTTGGCCGGCAATCACCGCCAGCGCCTCGCCGAAATCCACTTGCGCATGTCCGGGCGGATGCGCCAGCGGCACGAACATCTCCCGCTGGCTGAGCTTCCGCTGCCGCACGTAATCTTTCACGATCGTGTAGCTACCCGGAAAGGCATACTCTTCCCGCAGTCGCTCGAAAATTCGCTTGGCCGTGTGGCGCTGCTTCGACGGCCGCCCCTGGTCCTCTTCCAGAATCTGATCGATCACGCCAATCCAGGCGCCCAACTTTGGTCGCCGGACTGGCTGTTGCCGGCTGTAGCCGGGCGGAATCGAATACCGCAGCATCTTGCGAACGGTTTCGCGCGAAATCCCAAACTCCCGCGCCGCCGCCCGTTCGCTCAGTCCATCTACCTGTACCGCTCGCCGCACTCGTGCATACAGCTCCACCGTGTACACCTCTCCGGTGTGTCACAAACACAACCTGATTGAAATGTTTGGGAGACTTCTGCGGCCGGTCTACTTTTACTCCGCCACGAACCGCCGCTTATGCGCGCCCCGTGGTCTATTTTTACTCCGCCGCGTACACCAAGTATCAGAATGATCACTAACCAGCCGATCATGTAATTCTGTATCGATCCGGCGCACCGTTTCTCAGCGATTAAGCTCGATGTCTAATACTTCAATACTTTCTGTGCTAGTTGTCCGCCAAATCCGGTACAAGCCGCTTGTCCTCCAGCGGCCTGCCATCAATACGGGCCACACGGTCGCGGTCGCAGTGAACATCAATAGCGAAGCTCCAGCTGCGGTAGGAGTCAAGGATCAGTAGTCGCGTGGGATGGTGAACGAACAGATACGACGCGGACGAAGCTGAACAAATGCAGGGAGCCTCGGCCTACCCAGAGACGAAATCAAAAGGCAGGCCTTTTAACGCGCGTCGAAGTGCGTAGCTCCCTGCAAAAGACTTATCGGCGAAAACGGAAGTCTCTATAGGGCAAGTTGGTTAGAACGCTGTGGTCTACGTTGCTTGGATAAGTACATTCAGCAAAGGCGAGCAATCCACCGATTGCCACCAACCGAAGACCTGCCCGAGATTCCACTAGCCTTCGTAAATAAGCTGTATGCCATTCAGGCCAAATCGGTTTAACTATTTAGAAGGTTGATGACGCTGGAACGTAGACCACGAAGGCGCCGGGGGGCAGCCCAGAAATCAGCTTTTCCTGAGGCGTCCGTCCATTTTGCTTGTGCTTACTCCCTCTCGTTTACAACGTGCAATTTGCTCCGCGTTGCTCAATGAGCACGATATATGATTCGGGACTTGGCTTATTGTCACTCATGATGCCCTTCGGGCGGAAGCCGATACACCCGCTCTAGAGTGGAATTTCAGGGCGGGTAACGGCAGTCCGGTGTCGCGAATATCATTCGGGAGAAATCTTGAACGGTTCCGGGCGGAGGATTGCAATGGCCCGCCGCGCTGAGCGTGAGGTCGCTGGACTGGCTTCTGAAAGTGCTCCTGGTCCTCCATATTACCGGCCGGTACTATCTTCGAGTGCTGCGGGTCGCAACCCAATTTAGCTCGAGGTGACCGATGCCGACCGTGCTGCTTTCGGTCGGCGTCCGAGATCGGGTTCATGGTGGGCCGGGACGCTTGCTTGCACCGCGCCGAGTTGAGATGGTACGCACCCCGGGTGCGAGAATGCGGGAGAATAGGACGTGGCGGAATGCAACTCGGATAGCGAAGGGAACGAGGAGAGCATCCTGTTGCATGAGATCTTGAATAAGCTCGCGACGAACGATCAGGTTTTTGAACATCGGCTGCTATTGCTTAGTGTCAAGCTAAATACTTTGTCCGATAATCTTAATCGATTGACCATAAA
>DATBGM010000224.1:0-22114 GCA_036557945.1 Bryobacteraceae bacterium
CGGCCAGAGCGGCTTACCGCTCACGCGGTCAAACACCCAAAGAAATCCTTCTTTGCCGGCCTGTGCGACGACATCTACCTGCTTGCCTTCGTGCCGCACACTGAGCAGCTTCGGCGCGGTCGCATTGTCGTAGTCCCAGATATCATGATGCACCATCTGGAAATGCCAGAGCCGCTTTCCGGTGCGCGCATCGAGCGCAAGCAGGCAGTCGCCGAAAAGATTCTGGCCTGCTCGGTTCGCGCCGTAGAAATTGTATTTCGGGCTGGCGGTCGGCACGTAGACAATGCCGCGTTGCTCATCGAGCGAAAGCTCGCTCCAGGCATTCGCGCCGCCGACGGTTTTCCAGGCGTCTTTGGGCCAGGTATCGTAGCCGTACTCGCCGGCATGCGGAATGGTGTGAAACGACCAGACCATGTGACCATCGCGCACATCGTAGGCGCGGATGTCGCCGGGGGCGGAATGATACTCCTCGTTCGTTGCGGAACCGAGAATCAGCAGGTTTTTGTAGACGCGGCCCGGAGTTGTCGACTGCACAAGCTTTAGCGAAGCCGCATCGCGTCCCAACCCGTCGCGCAGATCGACCCTTCCATGCTTTCCGAACTGCTCGATGGTCTTTCCGCTACGCGCGTCGATGGCCTGCAGAAAATTACCTTCGGCAAACAAGAGCCGCCGCTCCGAGCCGTCCTGGCTTTCCCAATAGTTAATGCCGCGATCCGTGATGAGCTTTGTGCCTGGATTCACTTCGTGCACCCATACTTCTTTACCGCTCGCGGCATCGAGCGCGACGATTGAATTGTTTTTCGCCAGCACGTACATCAGCCCGTGCGCGATAAGCGGGTTGAAGAAGTATTTGCCCGCATCGGCGGTCGAGTAGCTCCAGGCGATGCGCAGCTTCGCCACGTTGGCGCGGCTGATCTGCGCAAGCGCCGAGTATTGTGCCGAATCCGCCGAGCCGCCGTAGTCGCTCCAGGTGGTATGCCTTCCGGCAGCATGAGCGAGCGCTCCGCTCATCAAACAGCACACGAGTAACGCGATTCCAGGATGTGTTTTCACCGTTGCGACCTTATTGCATTGTGACGCGTCCAATACTCAGGAGAATAAAAATGAAAGGACGAACCACGACGGCCTGGAAAATTACGGCCGTTCTGCTCGCGTCAGCCGCTCTCGGCTGGGCGCAGGCGAACAGTTTGTCCGGCTCGACGGAATCGCCCGCTGCGGCGGGGCCGGGCTCCGTCAACTATATAGAAGGACAGGTCTCGCTGGAAAACCAGAGTCTCTCGCGCGAATCGGTCGGCTCGGCGACGTTGAAACCGGGCCAGACACTCACCACTGCCACCGGCTATGCCGAAATTCTGCTTACGCCGGGCGCGTTTCTGCGCGTTGGACACGATAGCGAGCTTCAATTACAATCCGCCGGGCTGGCCGGCGCGCGAGTGAGTCTTACGCGCGGATCGGCGATGCTCGAAGTCGCGCAATTGATCAAAGGCACAAATCTCACTGTTTTGCTGAATGGCGCAAACGCGCGTGTAGAAAAGAAGGGTCTTTACAAATTCGATGCAGGCGCGCAAGCAATTCAAACGCTCGACGGCGAACTGGAAGTTGCGCGCGACGGCAAAACCACGGAACTCGGAAAGCACGACCAGGTTTTGCTTGCGAGCGACAAACCGCTCAAGAAGCGCGGCTTTGATGATGACGTGGTGAAAATGGAGCCGCTCTATGTCTGGAGCAAGGCACGCAGCGAGGATGAAGCGCAAGCAAGCCGCGAGGCTGCCGGCTATACGGATACGTATGTCGCTACGGCTCCGGGCTGGTATTGGAATCCCTATTTCGGAAGGTATGGCTTCTGGCCGCTCGCCGGCAGCGTCTACAGTCCGTTCGGCTGGAATTTCTACGCTCCCGGCTATTTCGGTTACTACGGTTATTACCCGTTGCGGCCGAATTACGGACGCGCATGGCGCGGCAGCACCGGACACGCGAACTGGCATCACCAGCCTGGCAACCGGCCCGGCGGTGTGGCGGCGCAAGTTCCGCGGCAACATGCCGCACCCGCGCCTCGCGTGAGTACGCCGCGTCCGGCAGTTCCGCGCATGGCGGCGCCATCTCGCATGCCGGCGCCGCACGCGGGCCCCGCGCGCGTTGCGCCGCGCTAATCCGGTTTGTTTCCTCCCGTCAGCCGGGCGTGAATCTCACGCTCGGCGCTGGCCCGTTCCGGCTGTCCTAACCGGTCGTAGATGCGCGCCAGATGATAGTGCGGCATCGGCTGCTTCGGGCTCAGCTCGATGCTGCGCCCAAGCTCTCGTGCCGCATCCTGGTACTTGCGCTGTGCGGCGAAGAGCACGCCGAGCTCGTAATGCGATTCCCAGTTGTTCCCATCGAGCTGAATGGCACGAGCGAGCAGTTCCGCGGCGCGCGAGCTGCGTGAGTCGCTCGCCAGCAGCACTTTCGCCAGCACCAGAGGAGCTTGTGCGTTTTGCGGCGCGCGCGCAGCCCAGGCTTCGAAATCTCTGGTGATTTCAGCGAGATGCGATCCCGCCTGATCGAGCATCTTGCCAAGAAAAATGTAGGGCTGCTCGATATCCGGATCGATTTCGATTACCTGTAGAAAACAGCCAATAGCATCTTCAAACCGTCGCTGGCCATAGCGCGCGACACCGAGCGTCAAGGTAAGCTGCGCGTCGCGCGGGCGCTTTTTTAACTCGCTCGCGGCCAGCTCGGCGGCGTCTGAAAAATCCTCGGCGCGGAGGTAGAGCATCGCAGCCTTTGCGGACGAATCCGGTTCTGCGTTCGCACTTCCTGCAAACTTTCTCTCCCACTCCGCAGCTTTTTTAAATTGCGCATTCTGCGCATAGAACATCGCTAGCGCGTGCCAGACAACCGGATTCTGCACGCCGGTCGTTTCCGCCTTGGCCGCAGCAGACAATGCCTTTTCCGAATCACCGAGACGCAGGTAGGTCTCGGCTAACGATGTCCAGACGTAGGGGTTCGCAGGCTGCTGCTCGCCTGCCGTTTCCAGTTCAGCTTTTGCTTTCTGCAGATCGCCGGCCTGCAGCGCGAGCAAACCCTCTTTCAGTGAAGAAGAGGGTTCGCTCTGGCCGCCCGGGAATGCGAGAAGCAGTAAAAGAAGACAATACAGCAAACTTCCAAGTTACCGCCGCTGGCGTGCGCTCAGCTAAAACTGCAGACGCAGTGAAAATTGAACGTGGCGTTCGCTACCAACCGCGGTGCTTGTCACCTGGCCAAATTTCGCATCCTGAAGGTTACTGTCAGGCAGCCCGAACTGCGTCGTGTTGGCGATATTGAAGCTCTCGGCGCGGAACTGCAGCGCCCAGCGCTCGGTGAACTGGAAGCTCTTGAAAATCGAGAGGTCCACATTGCGGGTGGGTGGACCGTAGTTACTCTGCAGACCGACGTTTCCTCCGGTCAGGGCGGCCGGCGCGACGATATTCGAGATATCGAACCACTGGCTCGCATTCCGGCCGCCAGAGGGCGCGGCATTCGGGTCTGTACCGGGAACAAGGTCGGGGCGGCAGGCGTTCCACACACCCTGACAGGCATTCGAACGCAGCGAATACGGCTGACCGGTGTGGAACGTTACGATGCTGTTGAGCTGCCAGTTGCCGAGGACCGCCTGCACAAAACCGTTTGCACTTGCACCGTATTGCTTGCCGCGCCCGAAGGGAATTTCGTAGCTGAGGCCGGTGGTGAAGTTATGCCGGATATCCCAGGAGGCATTGGCGTACGACGTATTCCAGTTGGTCGGGTCGATAATGCCTAATCCGGACGAACCGCTGAGCGTCGTTCCGCTATTAGCGAGAGCGTGGCCCCAGGTGTACGCGGTTACGAACTGCAGACCGGCCGACATGCGTTTCTCCAGTTTCGCTGTGAGCGCATTGTAATTGCCGAAGCCCCAGCTTGCGGTACCGGAGATATTGCCGATGTCGGGATAGCGGCGTAGCGTGTTGCAGGTGATGCTCGAGTTCGTAGTGCCCAGGTTGTAGCAGTTGTTGAAATCCGGCTGCAGCAACGAATGCGAGGAGTGGTTGCCGAGATAGCCGATCTCGAGCGCCATCTGGCCCGGGAGTTCGTGCTGGATAGCGAAGTTCCATTTCTGCACCATCGCATTGCGGAAATCGGTAGCAACCGAGCGAAATTGTAGCGACGCAACCGGGAAGCCGTTGAAGACGTTCAGCGGATAGCCGACTGAAATGCCGCCGATCGGCGAGCCGTTGGCAAAGAGCGGGTTCGGCTCAAACGTGCCCACGCCTTTTGGCCGGTTCAGCGACGGCGAAAAATTAAAGGGAGCGGATTCACCACGATTTGGATTTCCGCCCTGATTCTCCTCGCCGCTGTAAAAGATGCCGTAGGCGCCGCGAATGACCGTCTTTTCCCAAACGTTGTAGGCAAAGCCCACGCGCGGACCGAAATCGACTTTATCCCAGTCGATCATGTAGGGCCCGACCTGGCCGCGGCTCACGGTGATGGGCGTAGTGAACAAAGCCGGATAGGTTATGCCGTTGATCGTGGCGGGCTTGTTAAAGTTCGGTGGTAGAGGATCGTTCTGGTTTGGTCCGGCAGGAATGTAAAGTGTGAGGTCCTGCAGCACGAAGTTCGACTGGCGCGAGAACTGCTCGCCGATCGGGGAAAAGATTTCGTACCGCATCCCGAGGTTCACGGTCAGTTTCGGACTGACCTTCCAATCATCCTGTGCGTACATGGCGATGGCGCGTTTGGTGGACGAGATAAAGTTTGTTGTCGAGATCTGCCCTCCATTGATGGCGCCGAGCATGAACGAAGCAAACGGATCGCCTGTGTTTGTGTTGATGCTATTGACTGTTGAAGGAAACGCGGTTTCGTTTTGATTGAAGTTCATTTCGCCGTGCGGATACGGCACCTGGAAGAACGGGAAATGAATCGGCCGGAACTCGCCGCCGACTTTTATCGAATGATTGCCTTTGGTGATGGAGAGGTTTTCGATAAAGTCCCAGACGTTGCTGTATTCTTTCGTAGGCAGCCAGTCGTTGGCGCCGATCTGGCTGTACCGTTGTAAGCCGATCTGCGGGATACCGCCGTTCTGTGCCGTGGTCGTCGGGTTATAACCGCCGATACCGGCTGCCGTGTAGGTATCGACATCGGCATTAGCCTGTGTGCGTGAGGTCACCATGCGCGTGAAGCCTACGCGCGCTTCCGAAACCATCGTCGGTGAAAAGATGTGCGTCCAGCCGAGCTGCGCATTGCGTCCGAGATCCGTTTCCGAGTTGCCTTGGAAACCGGCGCCATCGAGGAGTCCCTGGAACGGCGGCACACTGGTCTTCGAACTGTCGGACCAACTGATGCTGCCATAGAGACTGTCCTTTTCGCTGTGATGATAATCGACACGCCCATCGCCTTGGTCGGTAGTCAAGGTACCGGGCGTGGCTGTGTAGTAGTCATTCTGCGGATACGTTCCGACCGGAATCGGCTGGT
Organism: Bryobacteraceae bacterium; assembly: GCA_036557945.1. Lineage (GTDB taxonomy): Bacteria > Acidobacteriota > Terriglobia > Bryobacterales > Bryobacteraceae > Bog-105. The sequence continues at coordinate 5,464 of DATBGM010000224.1, forward strand.
TCGGCGCGGGATACAGGCTGGCGATATTGCGAGCTGCCGGATCCAGCTGCGAAATCGGAATTCTGTTGCCCACATACGGAGAGCGCGTGTAAACAGGACTTGCGCCGGGGGCCGCCGACAAGCTGTTGGGGAGGCAACCGCTCAGACACTTGGTCGTTGTCGGATCGTAAAGCTGATTCAGGCCATTCGGTCCCAGAATGCGCGAGAAATCGCCATTAATCATCTCGGGCGTGGGAATAGTGTAAAAGCCGCCGTAGCCGAGGTTCTGGATGGTGCCGCCGGCTGTTGAGATACGCGTGCCCTGATAGTCGCCGAAGATGAACAGCTTGTTCTTGATGATCGGGGCGCCTATGGCGACTCCGAACTGATTCTGCTGGAACGGATTGCGATCCTTGCCGGCGACATTGTTTTCCCATCGGTTGGCGTTGAGAACGGTATTCTGCAGGATCTCAAAGGCCACGCCGTGTATTTGGTTGGTGCCGGACTTCAAATTGACATTGAGCACGCCGCCAGCGGCACGCCCGTATTCGGCGTTATTGCCGTTGGTGATGATCTGCATCGACCCGATGGCTTCGACAGATGGGCCGATAACGTAAGAGGTCTGATTGATAAAGTCGATGACGTTGACGTTGTTGTCGACGCCGTTCAGCAGGAAATTATTCGAGCCGGTGGAGCGGACGCCGTTAGCAGAAAAACCACCGCCCAGAGCGTCGCGCGCGCCCTGTTCGGCGGGCAGCACGCCCGGCGACAGGCGGGCCAGGAACGTGAAGGTACGCTGGCCGCCGAGGGGTAGTTCACTCATGGCCTGCGAGTTCAGGTTGGCGCCGATAACGGGAGTCTCGGTTTGCAGCAGTGGTGCGGCGGCAGTCACCTCGACGGTTTGGGTAGCACTACCTACCTGCATCCTGGTGTCTACGCCCACCGGCACACCGGCATTCACAATGACTCCCTTTTGTTGAGCCGTTTGGAAGCCCGAGGCTTCGACCGTCACGGTGTACGTTCCGGGCGGGAGCGCCGGCATGGTGTAGGCGCCCGCTTCATTGCTCTCGCTGGTATGAATGACGCCGGTTCCCTCTTGCGTGATTGTGACCTTGGCATTGGGAATGGCGCCGCCCGACGGATCGGTCACGGTGCCGGCAATTGTGCCCAGGTCGCGCTGGGCAAAAATGAGCAGAGCGGTTATCGCGAAAGCGAGTACAAATCGAATGTAAGCGTGCGCACGGAGCATAGAGACTACCTCATCCTTCTAGGGAACTTGGTAAAGATACTACCATAAAAACCTAGTCAAATCGCTGTAGATTTGTAACCGCTTTCACTTAAAGTACTGGTCCGGGAGTCAATGGGTTGTACCTGGTCCGGAGATCAGGATTAACAACCCGTCTTCTGCACTAAGGACAAATCTTCAACTTAAAGGGATCGCTGTACATCAAAACATAAAGCGCAAAGCGAGCTGCACGTGGCGCTGCGTGTTGGGTTGTGTCGACGTAATCTCGCCGAAAGCCGAATCGCCTTGTGTTACGTTTGGCCGGCCCCACTGCGGTGTATTCCCCAGATTGAAAGATTCCGCCCGGAACTGCACCCTGAATCGTTCCGTGATCGGAAAATCCTTGAACAGCGAAAGATCAACGCTCCTCTGCCCGGGTTGGTTATTGCTCTGCAGGCCAAGATTGCCAGGAGTTCCCGGCGTCGGGTTTGTCACAGCCGTCGTATCGAACCACTCCTCCGGTCGGCGACCACCCTGGGGCGCATTCTTGGGATCCTTTCCGGGCAAAACATCGGGCTGGCAGGTCCCAAAAGTACCAACACATTGATTAGTACCGAGTGTGAACGGCGCACCCGTCCGGAATGTGAATACGCTGTTCAATTGCCAGTTCCCTACGATGTAGCTGAGCAGTCCTCCGCTGTTTAGCCAGTGCCTACCTTTGCCGAACGGCAGATCGTAAAGCACACTTCCCACTACGCTATGGCGAATGTCCCATGCCGCGCTCGAGTAACCCAAAGCAATATTCCGCCTATCCTTCGAAGCTTGGTTCGGTGAGCCGGTGAGCGTCGTCCCTGTATCCGCAAGCGCGTGGCCATACGTGTAAGAGAGAGTCATGTTCAGGCCGCCCGAGTAGCGCTTGTCGAACTTCGTCGTCATGCCATTGTAATTGCCGCGTCCAAATGAATCGACGAACGACAATCCGCCGAGAGCCGGATTGGGGCGATTGGAATCGCAGTTATAGTTGCCGTTCGGATTATTGGGGCACGTGTTTGGATCCCAAATCTGAAGTCCGTGTGCCTGATGATTGCCGACATAAGAGACTTCAAGGGCCATGTTATGCGGTAGTTCGCGCTGGACCGCAACGTTCCACTTGTGTACAAGGGGATTGCGGAAATTGCGAGAAATTCCGCGGAAAGCCGGCGGCACATCGAGCGTGAAAACATTCAACGGAAATCCGGCCGAAACTCCGCCGGGATTGCCACCGTTGAAGAACGGATTTGGTTGGTAATTATTCAGACCGGTGCGGTTCAACTGCACCGTCTCGTTAAACGGAACGGCTTCGCCGCGATTGGGATAGCCGCCCTGGTTTTCCTCGCCTCCGTAGAAGACGCCATAACCGGCGCGCAGCACCGTTTTGTCGTTGAGCTTATAAGCAATGCCAATGCGCGGCGAGAAGTCGAGCCTGTCCCAAGGCACGAGATATTTGTCGACGCAGCCCCGGCATACATTGATAAAGGCTAGTGTGGTGTTGAAACTGGGCGGCAGCGCCGCGTTCTGGTCCTTGCCTTTGGGGATGTAAAGCGTATTGTTCGAAGGATCGAAACTCGATTGCCGGCCGAACTTTTCACCAATGGGCGAGAACAGCTCATAGCGAAGTCCAAGATTCAAGGTCAGCTTCGAGGTTACTTTCCAGTCGTCCTGCCCGAAGAAGGCCCAGGCGCTTTTTTCCGATGAAATGAAGTTATTTGTCGAGATTGCGCCATCGTTCAAAACGCCCAGCAGCATACCGGCAATTTCATCCCCGGTGTTGTTGGCCATCACCGGGTCCGGATACGCCGTCTGGTTGCGATTGAAATTCATGTCACCGTGCGGACTTGGGACCTGGAAAAACGGAAACTTAATCGGCCGGAACTCCGCGCCGAATTTCATGGAATGCGAACCGCGCGTTATGGAGACGTTCTCAATGAAGTCCCAGACGTTGTTGTATTCTTTCGAGGGTAGCCAGTCGGACGCACCGATCCCGCTGTAACGGCCGAGATTGATGGACGGCAAGCCTCCGTTAAGAGTGGTGGTCGGATCGTAGCCGCCAATACCGAAGGCCTTGAACTGATTCGTATTTGGATCAGCCTGCGTGCGTGAAGTCACCAGCCGCGAGAACCCCACGCGCGTCTCCGAGATGAGCGTCGGAGTCCAAATGCGGGTCCAACTCAGCATGGCGTTACGCGCCAGATCTTCTTCTGCCTGCGAAGCGAAGTACGTCGCATCGAGCGCTCCCGGCAGGGGCTGACCATTCGACTGGCTCTTGTTCGACCAGCTCAGAGAACCGAACACACTGTCCTTGTCGCTGATGTGGTAATCGACGCGACCATCGCCCTGATCGATATTCTGGGCCACCGGGGTGACGATGAAATAGTTGTTATGTGGGTAACTGGCGCTGGTGTCGGCCACGGCGTTCGGCGACGGATACAACGAGAAAATTTTTGCCGTAGCCGGATCAATCATCGTTGCCGGGATCTTGTTGCCTGGAAAGGGCTGGCGGTACAACTGGCCGTTAATCGTCCTGGTCGTGGTCGGGTCGAAGATTTGACCCTGGTAGACAGCGTTTCCGAGGGCGTCCGTGCCGATCTGTTTATTCGTCAGAAACTGTGAAAAATCGCCCCTGATCTGGTCTGGCGTTGGGATCGTCATGCTACCGCCGATGCCGAGATTCAACGCCTGACTGTTGGAAGCGATACGTGTGCCCTGATAGTCACCGAACATGAAAAGCTTGTTCTTGATAATCGGACCGCCCATAGCAAGCCCGAACTGATTCTGTTTGTATGCGCCGCGACTCGCTCCGTTCCTGTTGTTCTCCCAGGTATTGGCGTTCAGCGTTTCGTTCTGCAGAAACTCAAACAGCGTGCCATGAAGCTGGTTACTACCCGATTTCAGAATGACGTTGAGCACGCCGCCAGCGCCGCGACCATATTCGGCGTTGTAGCCGTTAGTGAGAATCGACATTTCGCCGATCGCCTCGACCGACGGTCCGATAACGAACGACGTCTGATTTAGAAAATCGATGACATTGACGTTGTTATCGACCCCGTTCAGCAGAAAATTGTTCTGGCCGTTGGAGCGAACGCCGTTAGCGGAAAATCCGCCGCCGGCCTCATCACGGGCGCCAGGCTCGGGCGGAACTACCCCGGGCGAGAGGCGGGCCAGGAAGGTGAAAACGCGCGTACCGCCGAGTGGAAGCTCACTGGTTTGCCGGCTGTTGAGGTCTTGCCCTAGCGTCGTCGTTTCCGATTGCAGCAGAGGCGCTGTGGCAACAACCTCCACCGATTGCGTCAGATCTCCCACATTTAAAGTGAGCGGTACGACGGTGCGGCCTCCGGCCGTGAGCTGCACATTCTTCTGTACAACCTTCTTGAAGCCGTTCGCCTCCGCTGTGATGGTATAGATACCCGGCTTGAGAGCGGGGCGGACGAATTCGCCATCGTTACTGCTTGTAACTTCTGCGGAAACGCCGGTCGCATCTTCGGTGATCGTTAGTTTCGCGTTCGGGATCGCGCTGCCCTGAGCGTCTGTAACGGTACCGGCTACAGTAGCCAGATCTCGCTGTGCCAAGACGAGCAGTGCGGTCATGGCGAAAGCAAGTACAAATCGAACGTACGCATGCACACGAAGCATAGAGACTACCTCTTTCCCTTGAAGGAACGTAGGAGGATAGTAGCACAATACTAGGCCAATCGTTGTAGTTTTGGAACCGCTTTCGTTCTCTGAGTTCTGGTACCTTTCCGAGGCGTGTACACGGTACCATGAGTGGGCATGAGGTGGGCCGCCGCGCTGGCGCTTTGTTTGTGCGTTGCTGCTGCGGGGGCCATTTTTCGGGCGGATTTCGAAGATATTGCCGGAGAGGCCGGGCTGACCGATAAGAACGTATTCGGCGGGCTGGCGCGCAAAGACTACATTCTCGAAACGACTGGCAACGGCGTCGCGATTTTCGATTTTGACGGCGACGGGCGCAACGATGTATTTATCGCGAACGGGACGCGGCTGGACGCGAAGGCGTCAGGACCGCCGCAGCTCTACCACAATATCGGCAGCGGGCGTTTTGAGGATGTTGCGCGCGCAGCGGGATTCACGCAGACCGGCTGGGCGCAGGGCGTATGCGCGGCGGATTACGACAACGACGGGCGGCCCGATCTGTTCGTTACCCATTACGGGCACAATATTCTGTATCGCAATCTGGGCAGCGGCAAATTTGAAGACGCGACAGTGAAGGCGCGTCTGCCCGTGACAGGCGTGCGCTACGGATCGGGGTGCGCGTTTACCGATTACGATCGCGACGGATTCGTCGATCTGTTTGTCGCGAATTACGTAGATCTGGATCTGGCGAAGACGCCGCATCCGGGCAGCGGCGAGTTCTGCGAGTGGAAGGGCATTCCAGTGATGTGCGGGCCGCGCGGGCTGCCCAAGGCGCATAACGTTCTCTATCACAACAATCGCGACGGCACGTTCACCGATGTTTCCGAGCAGGCCGGCATTCTGAAGCCGGGCGGCCGATACGCGTTGGGCGTGACGGCAGCGGATTTCGACAACGACGGCTGGCCGGATATTTACGTGGCGTGCGACATGACGCCGAGCCTGCTCTTTCATAACAAGCACGACGGCAGGTTTGAAGAGCGCGGTGCCGAGGCAGGCGTAGCGTTCAATTTCGACGGCAATTTGCAGGCCGGCATGGGCGTGGCGGTCGGCGATTACGACGGAGACGGGCGGCTGGATATTGCGAAGACGAACTTTTCGGGCGATCTGACATCGCTGTTTCATAACGACGACGGGAAGTTTTTCACCGATTTGTCGCGCGAGGCCGGTTTGGGAGCGCGGCAGTATCTGGGATGGGGCGTGGCGTTTGTCGATGTGGATGACGACGGCTGGCCGGACCTGGTGGTCGCGAACGGGCATGTGTATCCGGAGGTCGAGGGCAAGGAACTGGGCGATACGTATCTCGAGCCGACGATTCTGTACCGCAATCTGGGCGATGGCAAGTTCAAGGATGTGAGCCGGGAGGCGGGGCCGGCGTTTCGCGTGCCGCGCCCGGCGCGCGGGCTGGCTGTGGGCGACCTGGACGGCGACGGGCGGCCGGAGATCGTGCTGGTGAACATGAACGAGGCTCCGAGTCTGCTGAAGAACCGGACCAAGAACCAAGCCGCCGTCGGGCATTTTCTGAACGTGACGCTGGCGGGCACGAAATCGAACCGGAGCGCGATCGGGGCTCGCGTAACCGTGACGGCGGGCGGACGCAAACGGATCGACGAGGTGATGAGCGGCGGGAGTTATTACTCGCAGAATTCGTTCACCCTGCATTTCGGCTTGGGCGAGGCGAAGACGGCGGAGGAGATCGAGGTGCGCTGGCCGAGCGGGATTATCCAGAAAGTCGAGCACGCAACGGCGGACCGCGAGCTGAAGATCGTGGAGAAGGATGAGCATTAGGCGGCGCGAGTTTCTGGCTGCATCGCTAGCGTCGGCGGCGGCTCTGGCCGGGCTGCGCGGGAAGCCAGCGTATGCAGAGGCGCCGCGCCGAACTCCGCCGTGGGAGGGGCTGCGGAAGTTTATCGAGCCGGGCGCGGACGAGTTCGCCGAAGAGACGGAAGCGGCGGAGATCCGGGCGCGTTTAGGAGCTGCATTCAAAACGCAAAAATTGCCGAACGAACTCCGATCCGGGTTTTCGCCTTGGCCGCGGGAGTACCGGTCACGCGCTCCGGATTTAAAAGAAGCCGTTTACGATCAGCAAGATACGCGAATTTCGGAGGGCTTTGCGAAATGGGCCAATGGGATTTTCAGAGAGGCAAGGATTCCGCCCCTTGCCCGCTTTTACCCCCTTCCGCACGGGGTTGTTCGTTTTGAGATTGCCGCTGAAGACGGCGAGGGCCGCATCACCTGGCGCGTCGGACAGTGGCGATTGAAGTGGCAGCAGGCGAAGCTTGTCGAGTTCATCCCGCTCGAGGAGCAGGTCGCGAGCGCGCCACGCAGATGGTTTCGCGATGTGACAGCGGACGTGTGTTCGGCCGTTCCGGCCATTCGCGAACAACTCGCGCGCGGTGTTCCCTACTGGCGCGCGAAGCTCGATCCGGCGGTTAGCATAGATATCTATGGCAGCAACGGCATCGCGCTGGGCGACATCGACGGCGACGGGCGCGATGAAGTCTACGTGTGCCAGCCGGGCGGGCTGCCGAACCGGCTGCTCAAGTTCGATGATGCCGGACGCGTGCGCGACATCACCGACGCTTGGGGCACAGGGCTGCTTGACGATACGTCGTCTGCGTTGTTTTTGGATCTGCGCAATACAGGGCGGCAGGATTTAGTTGTCTTGCGCAGCGCGGGTCCGGTGCTGTTTCTCAACGATGGCGCGCGGTTTCGGCTACGCGCCGATGCCTTCCAATTTGCGACTTTGCCGGGTGGCAATTTTACCGGCATGGCGGCGGCCGACTATGACCGCGACGGCCGGCTCGATCTCTATCTCTGCTGCTATGTCTATTTCCAGAGCGAGGCGCAGTACACCTACGCTTCGCCGTATCACGACGCGCAGAATGGGCCTCCCAATTTTCTCTTTCATAACAAGCTGAATGCCGACGGCAGCGGTTTTTTCACGGATGTGACCGCAGAGACCGGCATGAATCAGAACAACAACCGCTTCAGTTTTGCGCCAGCGTGGTGCGATTTCAATGGTGACGGCTGGCCCGATCTGTTTGTGGCGAACGATTTCGGGCGAAAAAACCTTTACGTCAACACGGGCGGGCACTTTGTAGACAAAGCGGCCGAAGCAGGCGTGGAGGATATCGGGCCGGGCATGAGCGCGGCGTGGTTCGATGCAGACCACGACGGGCGCGCCGATCTGTACGTAGCGAACATGTGGACGGATGCCGGGCAGCGGGTGATTGGAGATCCGAAGTTTTCTCCGTCACACAAAGACCACCTGGAACATGCATATGAGCGGCACACAATGGGCAACTCGCTCTATCGCAATCGCGGGGACGGCACGTTCGAAGATGCCACGGCGCGTGAGCAGGCCGGCTTCGGACGCTGGGCTTGGGGGGCGGGCGGACACGATCTCGACAATGACGGCGAGCCGGAGATCTATGTCGCCTGCGGCATGCTGACGAACGAGAGCACGACCGATCTGAACAGTTTTTTCTGGCGGCAGGTGGTGGCCAAGTCGCCGGTGAAGCAGCAGCCGAGCGCGGCGTATGAGAACGGCTGGAATGCGATCAACCAGTTCATTCGCGAGGAGTATAGCTGGAACGGGCGCGAGCCGAATGTACTGCACGTGCGCCGCGGCGAGAGATTTTACGATTTTTCGGGCGTGAGCGGGCTCGATTTTGCCGACGATACACGCGCCTTCGCGGTTTGCGATTTTGATGACGACGGGCGGCCCGATGTGATTTTGAAGAGCCGGCTGGGGCCGCAGGTGCGGGTGCTGCAGAACGATTGCGCGGGAAGCAACCATGGCATCGCATTCGAGCTGAAAGGAGTCGAGTCAAACCGGGATGCAATCGGGGCGCGAGTGACGGTGGACGGGCGGACGAAGTGGCTCGAGGCGGGTTCGGGATTTCTGTCTCAGCATTCCAAACGCATGCTGTTCGGTTTAGGTAAGCGGAATGCGGTCGAGGAAGTGCGCATCGTATGGCCTTCGGGCAAGGAGCAGACGTTTCGCGATCTGCGCGCGGGCCGGATTTATCGCGTGACGGAGGGGGCGCAGGCAGCAGAGGAGCGGCCGTTCCGGGCGGCAGCGGGTTTGAAATCAGGCAGGCTGGGCGGCGAGAACGAAATGCGGCTGCAGGATACGTGGTTTTCGGAGGCGATTCCGTTACCTGTGGCGCAGCGCGGTCCGGGATTGTTTGTGCTGCGCGACCGCACGGAAGAGTGGGAGATTTTCCGGCGGTACCTGTTCGACTGGCGAACAGATTTGAAAGTGCCGCTGGCGTTTTTGCTGAATGAGGCGGGCGAGGCGGTGAAGGTCTACGCAGATGTCCCTGGTGAGCGGGAATGGCGGGCCGATCTGCGCGAGATGGCGCGCGCGCGCGAGCTGGCGCATCCGTTTGCGGGCGCGTATGTGAACGAGACGCACCGGGATTTTTTCAAATTCGGCGCGGCGTATCTATGGACGGGTTATAGCGAGCGAGCGCTGCCGTATCTGGAAAAAGTTTTGCAGCGAACGCCGGAAAATGCGCGCGTGCTGGTGCTGGCAGGTCAGATTCATCTGCAGGCGAAGCGGCTCGAGCGCGCGCAGGATGCGTTTACCAAGGCAATTCGCGTGAATGAGCAGTATGCAGAGGCCTGGTCGGGGCTGGGAGACCTGGCGGAAACGCGCGGCGACCCGCGCGAGGCGCTGCGAAATTATGAGCGGGCGCTGGCATTGAAGCCGGACTTGCTGTATACGCTGCTGAATGCCGGCCGGGCAGCCGACCAATTGAACGATGCCAAGAAAGCCGAGGCATTTTACCGGCGAGCAGAAGAGGTGGATGCGTCGTCGCCCGAAGCGGCGAATGGCCTGGGGCTGGCGGTGGCGAAGCAGGGTCAACTGGGAACGGCGCGCCCCTTGTTCCAAAAAGCGATCGAATTAAAGCGGGACTATGCGGACGCAGTGAATAACCTCGGCGTCCTTTACATAGAGGAAGGCAAGACGAACGATGCCGAGGCAGCGTTCGAGTACGGGATTCGTATGGCTCCGGACGAGGATATACTTTATCTAAATTTGGGCCGCATGTATGCGCAGGCGGGACGGATCGAGAAGGCGCGCGATGTGATGCGGCGGTTGTTGGAAAGAAAGCCGGGAAATGCGACGGCGGAGAAGGCGTTGCGGGAGTTGGAAGGCCGGTGAGTATCACGTTGTTTTTTCTGCTCTTGATGGCGCAACGGGAGTTGGATGCGCCACCTGCGCCGGATGAGCGGGTGGCCTCGAAGCCCATCTTGAATCCTCACCTCGCTGAGAACCGCGGGCTCATCTACATTGCGCCGGGCGCGCCGCCTGCATTGAGTTTTCGCTATTACGAAGGGAAATTACATCACCGGTTTGGGAATGCAGAGCTGTTGCTGGACGATGCGGGGCATTAGTTTGTTCCTTGCCTGCGCCGTAGGCGCAGCGGGGGCGTGTACAGTTGTTCCGGAGCAGCAGAAAGAGCTGTATCGGGCTGGCAACCTGGCGGCGGCAAAGTGTTTTTTCGAAGCGGGCGATGCGGCCAAGGCATTTGCGCTGCTGGCAGAGCTCGAGAAGCGATTTCCAAACGATGCGGATGTGCTGTATCTCGAAGCGAGGCTGCACATGAGGGCGTTTAACGATGCAACCTTTCGGATGTTCGCGCAGGCGCCGAATTCGTATCGCGTCCATGAGCTCTCGGGCGAGATTTTCGAGACGCAGAACCGGTACGGCGATGCCGCCGAGGAGTATCGGAAGGCGATTGCGCTGAAGCCGGATGCACCGGACCTGCATTTCCGGCTGGGGCGCGCGCTGCTCTTGCAGAATCATGACAAGGAATCGCTGGCGGCCGCGGCGGAGGCATTCCGGCAGGAGTTGAAGATTTCGCCGGGCGATGCGGCGTGCGAGTTTCAGTTGGGCCAGATTGCGCAGGTTTCGGCAAAACAGGAGGAGGCGAAAGAACATTTTGAGCGTGCGCTCGAGATGTCGCCGTCTTTTGTGCAGGCGATGATTGCGCTGGGGAAGATCGAGACGGCGCAGAAGAATTATCCGCGGGCGATGGGCTTATTACAGAAAGCCACGGAATTGCAGCCGGCCAACGAGACGGCGCACTATGCGCTGCTGACGGCGTACCGGGATGCGGGCGATCTGGATCGGGCCAAGGCGGAGAAAAAGAAACTTGATGCGCTGCAGAAGCCGCCCGAGGGTGAGTTTTCGGAGTTTCTCAAAAAGCTGGGCGAGAAGACACCGCAGTAGCCGACGTCAACGTCGAACGGGCTTGAATGGTAAGAACCCAGACTTGGTCTTGCACCGCCTGCCCAATACGGGATCCCGAGGCAACTAAGGCGCGGCACGCTGTCGGGACTTTCGTTCAGGCCGTCGTCCGGCTATCTTCCGTTGTCAGAAGAATAAATGGCCGGAAAAGAGACGCATGGTTTACCGGCGATCAAATATTTGGATTTGTGAATTCGGGAGGCAGATTTATGCTTCACCAAACCAAACCACTCTACCGTCCTGTTCGTTTGACAGGAGCCATTCGACCAATCGGTCGGAGAGATCGCCGCCCCAGCCGGTCTTCAGCACGCGCGTAGCCGGAGTCACGATTTCCAACTTACGTATCTGCGCCGGCTGCGGGCTTACGGATGTCCCGCCGCCCTCAAAAACGAGGTACCAGGAGAGGCGGTCTGCCGCGGGCCTCTCGTCGGAAACCTCGGCCAGCCGGCAAATCCAGCGCTGACCATGGACCACAAACTCACTGTCGTTCAAAGGAAAGGCGGATCGCAAATCGTAGGAGGACATCGCTAACTGGACAAAGACCTTGCCATAACGTTACAATCGTTTCCTGTTTGCCGGCCGAGCTTCCAAGTAGCTCATGCCGGAGCACTCCAAATAATCGCCGCGGTACAATACTCGGCCGAATCAAAAGTGCGTATACGACGTCAAATACAGTGAGGGACGCTATGAACCGCCGCATTCAAATGATCAATGATCGATACGAGGCTATGATGTTTGCGAAAACGGCCGAGCAGGCGCGCGGGGCGGCGCAGGAACTCATTCGTGCGGTGCTCGGCGATGAGGCTGCTCAGAAGCCGCTCGAGCGCGCTTTGCGCGAATGCTGCCGCGTCATGCGACCATCGCAGGATCCGCGTGAGCAACAGCGCTTTGAGGAGGAATTCATCGAGCTGGGAATCTGGCCAAACTCGACGCACAAGTTGGCCGCTTGACCGGAGTATTTCTTGCGCGAGAACGGAAACCAGGTACTCCGACGCTACCTCGAAGAGATTATTTCGGCCAAAAGGACGTTTGAAGCTCAACTCCGCGAATTTGCGGGAGTCGAAAAAGACGATGAAGACGTTCGCCGCCTGTTTGTGACGCTGGCGGACGCCGTTCATGATCAAGTCCAGCGTCTTGCGCAACGGCTGGAGTCTATCGGTGGTTCTACCGGGCATGCGAAGAGCAGCTTAGCTTCGCTTTTTCATCTCATTTCACCCCTACCGCACGTGATCCATGCGCCCGAAGAGCGCTCGCTGCGTAATCTCATCACGAGCTACATGGCAGGAACAGGCGAACTGGCCTTCTATGAAGCAGTAGCCAATATCGCGCGTGCGGCCGGCGATAGCGACAGCGAGGCGCTCGCGCGCCAGATTCAGAATGAACAGCGTATCGCGGCCGAAAAGATCTGGCACTTACTCCCATCGCGCTCGAAGATTGCCTTCAACATGCTCACTGTCTCCGAAGTGGATCCCGCCGTCGAGACGAAGATGGCCGACGATCGCTTAGGGAGCTGAGTGGTGGCGGCCAAGCGCATCAAAGCGGATAAAAATAAGCGTGTCAAGGCCGTGGCCCGCAAACGCGTCGGTACGCCCAAACCGGCTCGAGTTTTAGAGGAAAGGACCGGACGCGACCGTCCCAAGTATAAAAAGCGCTGGCAGGACGAGGCCGAAGCTTGAGGGCCGACTTTCCTTCGAGAGTCCGTGTGGTAGAAGTTGGACCGCGCGATGGCTTGCAGAACGAGCGTTCTCCGGTTCCGCTGGAGACGCGGGTGGAGCTGATTCAGGCGCTGGCTGATGCCGGTATCACCCACATCGAATGCGGCAGCTTTGTTTCGCCGAAGTGGGTTCCGCAGATGGCAGGCACGGAAGCCGTTTTTCGTCAGATCACTCGCCGCCCGGGAGTAACATACAGCGCGCTCGTACCGAATCTCAAAGGATTGGAAAGAGCGGCTGAATGCCAGGCCGACGAAGTGGCGGTGTTTGTGTCGGCTTCCGAGGCCTTTTCGCAGGCGAATATCAATTGCTCGATCGGCGAAAGTCTCGCGCGCGTGGCGGAAGTAACGGAACAGGCGCGGGCGCTCAACATTCCGGTCCGCGGCTACATCTCCTGCGTTCTCGGGTGTCCGTATTCGGGCGCGGTTGCCCGCTCGGATGTGGCGCGCGTGGCACGTGCGCTAGATGACCTGAGTTGCAGCGAGATTTCGCTCGGCGATACCATCGGCGCCGGTACGCCGCTCGCAGCGCAACACATGATCGAAGCGGTTGCCGCCGAGATTGCGCTGGCGAAAATTGCTGTCCACTATCACAACACCTATGGCCAAGCGCTCGCCAACATCTACGCATCCCTTGAACTCGGAGTCGGAGTTGTGGATAGCTCAGTTGCGGGACTCGGCGGTTGTCCCTACGCGCCGGGCGCGGCGGGAAACGTTGCTACCGAAGACGTCCTGTACATGTTGCGCGGCATGGAGATCGCGACGGGTATCGATTTAGACAAGGTTAGCCAGGCGGGGAAAACGATTCGCGCGGCGCTGGGAAGGAGCCCAGGCTGATGACCCTGCGCCCGTGTACAGAGCTCCCTGTTATCATCACCACCGGAGCTACCGCCTGTGAACAAGGTCTTTCCAAATGCGGCTGCTGCGGTGACCGGCATTCCCAGCGGCGCTGCCGTGATGATTGGCGGTTTCGGTCTCTGCGGGATTCCCGAGAACCTCATTGACGCGCTCATTGCGACGGGAATCAAAGATCTTCGGACGATCAGCAACAATCTCGGCATCGACGGTTTCGGCATGGGCAAGATGCTCGAAGCCGGAATGATCGCGTCGCACATCGGCAGCTATGTAGGTGAAAACCGCCTGCTCGAATCAATGGTGATCGCGAAAACGCTGGAAGTCACACTCATCCCGCAAGGGACGCTTGCTGAGCGCATCCGTGCGGCAGGCGCGGGAATTCCGGCGTTTTTCACTCCGGCGGGCGTGGGTACGGTCGTCGCGGAGGGCAAGGAGACGCGCGAATTCGACGGCCGGACATATATTATGGAGCGCGCGCTGCCCGCCGATTTCGCACTCATTAAAGCGTGGCGCGGCGACCGTCTGGGCAATCTCGTGTACCGGAAAACGGCACGCAATTTCAACCCCATGATGGCCACCGCCGCAAAGCTCACGATTGCGGAAGTGGAAGAACTGGTTGAACCCGGCGCGATCGATCCCGACCATGTCGCCACGCCTGGCATTTACGTTCACCGTATCGTGCAGGGCGCACGCTACCAGCGGCATATCGAGCGCCGTACCGTGCGGGAAAAGCAGCATGCCTAGCGAAAGCGAGAGCAACAAACGCGAACGGATTGTGCGCCGGGCCGCGCGCGAACTACAGGACGGCTTCTACGTCAATCTCGGCATCGGCATGCCAACGCTGGTTGCGAACCATGTGCCGCCCGGCATCGAAGTCATTCTGCAATCCGAGAATGGCATGCTCGGCGTAGGACCATATCCGGAAGCGGGCAACGAGGATGCGGATCTTATCAATGCCGGCAAGGAGACTATCAGCGAACTCGCCGGCTCGGCCTATTTTTCGAGCGCGGACTCGTTTGCGATGATCCGCGGCGGCCACATCAACCTCAGCATTCTGGGCGCAATGGAAGTGGATGAGGAAGGCACGCTGGCGAATTGGATGGTGCCGGGCAAAGTCATTAAGGGCATGGGCGGGGCGATGGATCTGGTCGCGAGCGCAAGCCGCGTGATCGTCACCATGGAGCACACGACGCGGGCGGGTGCTCCCAAGATTCTGCGGCGCTGCACGCTGCCGATCACCGGAGTGCGCGTGGTCGATACCATCATTACGGAAATGGCGGTTATCACGGTCACGCCCAAGGGGCTGCGCCTGGATGAAATCGCTTCCGGCCTGAAAGTGGAAGATGTACAGGCTGCCACCGAACCGCAACTCAGTGTCAGCGAAAATTTGCGTAGCATCAGATTTTGATCCGATGGCTGAGACTCCCTGGGGCAATCTTCCGGTAAACGATGCGCATGTTCATTTCTTTTCGCACAACTTTTATCAGGGGCTTGCGCGGCAGAAGAAATCCGGCGAGGCCGACTCACTCGCGCCGCTGCTAGGCTGGGAAATTCCCGCGCCGGATCCGGCCGAACTGGCGCGCCGCTGGCAGACAGAGCTCACCGCGCATGGCGTGAACCGCGCCTGCCTGATCGCGAGCGCGCCTGCCGACGAAGCGAGCGTGGCGGCAGCCGTCGCGACCGCTCCCGACCGTTTCTACGGCTTTTTCATTCTCGATCCGATGCAGCCTGACGCTAATCGCCGCCTGGCTGCGGCCGTCCGCAATCCACATCTGCATTGCGTGTGCTTTTTTCCTGCCATGCACACCTACTCGATAGCCGACCCGCGCCTGGTGCCGATGTTCGAGCTGATTTCGGATCATCATTTCGCTGCGTTCGTCCATTGCGGCGCACTGAGCGTAGGCGTGCGTAAGAAGCTCGGTCTGCCCAGCCAGTTTGATATGCGCTACTCGGATCCGCTGCATCTGCATCCGGTTGCGCTGCACTTTCCAAAAATTCGCTTCATCGTGCCGCATTTTGGCGCAGGTCTGTTCCGCGAAGCTCTGATGCTCGCCGATCTTTGCCCAAACGTTTATCTGGATACCTCGAGTTCGAATCGCTGGGTGGAGTATGAGGGTCTCGATCTGCGGGCTGTTTTCCGCCGTGCGCTTGATCTGCTCGGGCCGGAGCGCCTGCTCTTCGGTACCGATTCCAGTTTTTTCCCTCGCGGCTGGCAGAGGACGATCTTCGAACAGCAGACGAAAGCCCTGTACGAGCTTGGCCTGGACGCAAAGCAGGCGGCGCTCATCCTGAAAACGAATCTGGAAAGTCTGTTTGAAAATTCTGCGACGATTTCCCGGTCGTAGACACTTCTCTAAGTGTCGGTATGAAATCGCGGCAGACGATTCTTTCCCTTCCTTTCGCTCTGCCGGCCGGCAGCAAAGCCGCTCAGATCTCTGTCTTGCCTGAATTCGATTCCGCCCAACCGTTCGGGCGTGAATCCTGGCATCAACTCGACGACTTTCGGCCAAACGTGTTGATCGGCCATGCCTTCGACCTGGTCCGGCTGGCAGCATCGATTGAAAGCGGAGCACGCAAGGTCAAAACGGTGGATCGCGCGATTTTTGTTTTGACCGATTGCGGTTGCGTTCCGGCCGGCGAGCATCTTCGGTCGCAATTGTGGCGAGTATTCGGTGTACCGGTGTTTGAGCTGATCATCGCACCGGGGTGCGTCGTCCTGGCGGCGGAATGTGAGCGGCAAAGCGGCTGGCATCTACAGCCGGGCATCGCAGCTTATCAGAAAAATGGCGAGATCGTCTATGATCTACGCCGCCTGAAAGGTGCGCACACCCGCTTCAGAGGCGTCCTCGATCTGCAGCCGTGTGAATGCGGACGCAGTGCGCCGCGCCTGCAGCACCTTGCGCCGTACCGTGTTGCGGCAAAAGAACCGCTC
>DATBGM010000225.1:0-9478 GCA_036557945.1 Bryobacteraceae bacterium
ACTCGAACGCGATTCCCGGGTAACATGATTCCGGCAAATCGCATCAGTCCCGCCGCTAAGAACATCTTGTCTTATGTACCCGCGGCTACGCTGCCGGGTATTTATAATAACTATCCCTCGACAGGATCGTCCATTACAGACTACAACGCGTACACGTTTAAATTCGATCAGTACTTCAAAGCGAATCATCACCTGAGCGCGATGTGGAATCAGAGCGCAAACGATAACAACGGTCCATACTCAATCCTGCCGGCCCCCGTTGAGAGCACGCGCGATGGCGCAACCAACGTCTACACCGGGCGCGTCAATTATGACTGGACGATTACGCCAACCTTACTAAACACGTTCCGCTTCGGGTTCAATCGCCAATATCAACTCCTGGCATCGAAAGAAGCATACGAAGACTGGGGAACGAAACTGGGGATATCCGGAATAAATAATGGCTTCCCCACGGTTTTCTTCGGATCTTTTACGCCGCTGGCCCAGAACCAGGCGATCATTGGCCCCATCTCTAACACGTTTCTATATGCCGAGAGCGTTTCCTGGACAAAGGGAAGGCACAATTTCAAATTCGGAGAAGATCTCCGTCGTTTGCAGCATCAGAGCATTCAACCGAGCAGTCCGGCTACGTTCAACTTCGACGCGCTTGAGACCGGCCTGCCCGGCGCAACCGCCACGACCGGCAACGAATTCGCAAGCTTTCTGTTGGGCGCCGTAGATAGCGGGAGTCAATATGTAAATAACGCGGTAGAAGGTAACCGCTTTTGGTATTCGGGTGCTTACGCGCAGGACGACTGGAAAGTCACGCCTAACCTGACACTCAATCTGGGCGTACGCTGGGATGTATTCACGCCGTACGAAGAGGTTGTTGACCGCTACTCGATCATGGATCCCACTAAGCCCAATCCGGCCGCGGGCGGCATCTTAGGCGCCTATGTCTTCGCCGGTGGAACGGCCGGTAACGATCCCTACACTGGAACGAAACGTCTGACGACAAATCAGAATACAATCTGGCACAACTTCGGCCCGCGCCTCGGGCTTGCCTGGAAAGCGACAAATCGTTTTGTTGTCCGCTCCGGCTATGGCATCAGCTATTATCCCGACGGAGGCTTGGGCGGCGGCAACACGCAGTACGTTACGGACGGCTTTTCCACCACCGCCAGCTTCAGCAGCCTGGACAACGGAATCAACCCCGCGTTCAATTGGGACAGCGGTTTCCCGCAGAACTACCCGCGCCCGCCGTCGATAGACGCCGGCCTGAATGTCGGCGCAGGAGCGAATATGTGGTGGGATAACGCCTCGTATCCGATGTATAAACAGGACTGGAATTTCACTACGCAAAGCCAGATCACCTCCAGCTTTGTACTGGATGTAGCGTACGTCGGTTCGAAATCCACACGCGTCGGCACCGGAGCGGTAAATGTAAATCAAGTCAATCCGGCATATCTCAGCTTAGGCAAGCTGCTTTCGGATGACATTTACTCGCCGGCCGTGCAGGCAGCCGGATTCCAAGCGCCTTACGCAGGATTTAAGGGATCGCTTGCGCAGGCTTTGCGGCCTTTCCCGCAGTACACCGGAGTGGGCGTCGAGAACTCGGCAAACATCGGAAATGCAACCTATCATTCTTTGCAATTGAAAGCCGAGAAACGCTACACGTCAGGGCTTTGGGTTTTAGCCGCTTACACCTGGTCCAAGACACTTACTGATTCCAGCTCCCAACTCGGCGGCTTCTTCTCGAGCAGCGCGCGCGACAATTACAACCGTTCACTCGAAAAGTCTTTGGCGACTTATGATGTACCTTCGCGGCTCGTCGTGGCATTCAACTATGAGCTGCCGATCGGGCCAGGCAAGCCGTTCGTCAACCAGGGCATCGCGAGTAAAATTATCGGAGGCTGGCAGGTGAACGGCATTCTGACATACCAGTCCGGCGTGCCGATTCAGATCTCAGCCAATAACACCCTGCCGATCTTCACTGCTGTGAACACGCCCGACGCGGTGCCTCGGGCGAAGGTTCAGAACGCCTTCAGCGGATTCGACCCGGCAAAAGATGTTCTCCTGAACGCTTCCGCCTTCACCATACCCGCCTTTGGCGAGTTCGGCACATCGGCGCAGATTCTTCCCAACGCCCGCAGCTTCCCCGTCTATAACGAAGACTTCGGTTTACAAAAGAAGTTCTTTATACGCGAGCCCTCGATGTACTTTGAACTCCGCTTTGAAATGTTTAACGCCTTTAACCGTACGGTCTTCGGATCGCCGGCGACGCGGATTAACAACGCGAACTTCGGCCAGGTTTCCAGTCAGGGAAACATACCGAGAAACGGGCAGATAGCGGCAAAATTCTATTTTTGATAATGTCCTGCAGTCGGCGATTTATAGGCTTAGCGGCGCTCCTCCTCCTAACCGGGCTGACCTGTGCCGCCGATCCGACTGCTCCATTACGTGAAGCTTTGGCGCTGTTCAACAGCGGACGTTATCAGGACTGCTTTACCCTCGTTTCGCAGTATGTAAACGATCACCCGGATAGCGCCACCGCTCATAAGCTCCTCGGCATGGACCAATATATGTTAGGGCATCCCAAAGAAGCGCTGGCAGAAGTTACGCGCGCAACACAGCTTGCTCCGGCCGACGCCGATGCCCGCTATTATCTCGGAAGGCTGTATTTCAGTGCGGACAATGCTCCCGCCGCACTCGATGCTTTTAAGGAGACGATCGCACTCGATCCATCGAGTGTGCGGGCGCACGCCCAGTTGGGACAAACCTACGAAGCCCTCGGCCGGTTCTCCGAGGCGGAGGCCGCCTACCGTACCGCCATCCGGTTAGAGAACGATCAACCGAAGAAGTCCGGCTGGCCCGATTACAACCTCGGAGTGCTCTTACTGAATGATGGACGTACTGCCGAAGCTGTGAAGTGTTTTCGCCAGGCCTTGCAGTGCGACAGCAAGTTTCCGGAGGCGAAGATCAAGTTAGCCGAGGCGATTTCCAAGAATGAGCCGGTTCCGGAGGCATTCGATCTGCTATACGACGCCATTCGCCTCGATCCACAGAACTCGGAGGCTCATTATCGCCTGGCGGTCTTGCTCAGTAAATCGGGCAAACGCGAGGAGGCGAAGGAGCAGTTTGCGTTATTTCAAAAATTCCGCAAGCATTAGCCGTTCGCGAACTACTGTTTCACGCGTGGAGCGCTCTTTTCAAAGAGCGCAAGCTCCTGTTGCGCCTCCTGCTGCCGTCCCATTTTGCGGTAGACGATCCCGAGCCGGTAGTGCGCTGTCGCCTGCCCCGGATCGCCGTTCAAAACCGCGCGGAGTTGATCGAGCGAAGCATCGTAACGGCCGCTTTCCGTGTAAATCTTTTCGAGCGCGAATCTTGCCTCGGGGAACCGGGGCTGCAGCTTGATAGCGGCGAGTAAATATTTTTCGGCGCTTACGAGATCGTTTTTACCTGCGCAGATATCGCCGAGTTCGTAAAGCGCCTGCGGATGGTGTGGATTCGCCTTGAGCTCCAGTTGCAGTTCGTCCTCCGCCTTCTCTAGTTGATGATCTTTCCAGTAAATCGAACCAATAGCGAAATGAATGTTCTGCAGATCCGGTTTGCGTTTGATTACTTCTCTGTACTCGTTGATCGCGCCGTCGTCGTTGTCGGACGCTTCCAGCATCTGGGCGCGAAGCTGATGCGCGCGGTATGAATCTGCATCGATCTCGAAAACAGACAGCGAAGTCAGGTAAGCAAGCGACTGATAGCTCTCGCCGCGCAGATACAGGCTCCGTTCGCCCGTAGCCGTCAAGGAATCCAGCCTCCCCTGCAAACGTGAGATTTCCTGCGCTAGCTCACGCCCCGAAAGAGACTTCTCCTTATAAGTCAATGAGCCATCGGCCAGCTCATCGGCCGGTAGCTTATCGGCAACCATGCTATTCCCTGCGGCCTTGCCAGCGCTCGCTTGTTGCTTCTCTCTTAGCCGTGCGTTGTCAGGAAAGATCGCCAGAGCCTGCCCGTAATCCTCCGCAGCATCCTGCCAGCGTCCCTTTGCTTCAGCGAGATGCGCGCGCACCAAAATGGTGTAACCCGATCGCGGAAACTGGCTCTGCAATTGCGCAAACGCCCGGTCCGCCAGGTGCGCATAGGACTTACTCAGGTGGTACAGAATATCGATATCGGCCGGGCTGAGGGAAGCCGCGTTTTCCAGGTTTTTGGCAGCATCCACATAGTTGTCTTGGGCGAAGTAGGTGTAACCCAGATATGCCCGGATCAGTGGATTTGCCGAGTCTGCGGCAGCCGCCCGCTTCAGCTGCATCAGCGCGATCACATAATCATGCTCGCCGAATGCGATGACGCCTAAAAAAAAGTGCGGACCGGTTAATGCGGCATCTTGTGCAACAGCCGTCTGATACGCGGTCTTTGCGCGCGCGATCTCGCCTCGCTGGTAATAAAGATTGCCGAGATTTGCATGAGCCTCTGCCATCTTGGGACGCAATTTAACGATCTCTTCATACTTGCGCGTCGCGGTTGCGAGATCTCCTGCCGCCTGCGCTCTTTTGGCATCCACGTAGAGACCCGCGAGGTCGTCAGCTCCACGAAGCATCGAAAGGACAAGCGATGCGAGGATTACAACTCTAAGCATGCTGAAAAGCTCAGGCCGGCGATTCCTTTTCGCTAGCATTGCCATTCGTCTGGGCCTGAATGAAAAACCGCGCCATTTCTTCCAGGTGAGCAAGCATAGCAGCCCTCGCCGCGGCCACATTCTTCTTTGCGATCGCGAAGAAAATAGCTTTGTGATGCTCGAGCGCCTTGTCCGAAACGCCGGGCACCTGCAGCGTGCTTCCAATCCATTGCTGCAGCAGATTACGGATCAGGTTCAAAGCGTTCATCAGGATGCTGTTGTGAGCCGCCTGCCCGATCGCGAGGTGAAAATCGATATCGGCCTGTAGAAACTCCGCCTGCTTTTGGATGGAGTGCTCCATCCGGTCCAGATGAGCGCCGATTTCCTTCAGATCGTCAGCCGTGGCCCGTTCCGCCGCGAGCCCGCTGAGTTCCGTCTCGATGAGCTTGCGCGCTTCTACCAGCTCCTGTATCTCTGTCGCAGAGCTGCTGGTAATTGCCCATAACAGCGGCCTTGCCAGAAACTCGGAGCGCTGGCATACATACGTGCCATCTCCTAACCGCGTCTCGATCAGGCCCATAATCTCGAGCGCTTTCAACGCCTCGCGCAAGGAAGCACGGCCGACTCCGAGCAACTGCCCTAACTGGCGTTCGGCAGGTATCCGGGTCCCCGGTTTCCACACGCCGCGAATGATATGACTCACCAGCTTGCGGTAAATGTCAGCAGTCAGGGTTGTGCGGGTAACCGGCGTCAGATCGTCGTTCGGCAACAATGCGATTGTCTCACGAATTTAAGGAACGAACCCAGTTTTTCTGCCTGATGGTCTGATATCCTGATCTGTTTTCATGAACCGTCGAGAGTTCCTCAAGGAAAGCGCCGTGGGCGTGGCATCTGCCGGCTTTTCGAAACCGCGCACAGCGCGCTCAGCAGAATTTATTCTCGAAAACGAGAGTCTCGCCTGGCGCTTGGCGCCCTCGGCCAGCGGAGTCGTCGCGACAAGCTTTGAAAACCGCCTTTCTGGGCGGCAAAACAGGCTGCGAACAGACGAAGAATTTGCACTGACCTTCGCCCGCGGCCCTCGAATCGAAATTCCCTGGTGGAACTTTCGACTCTCCGACAGCGGCGGCGAACATTTCGAACAGATCGCGTCATCTGCAGGCGCCTGGAAGCCCGTCAACAATCTGGCCGGCGGTCAGAAAGGCCGGGTTTATGCCGGATACGGCTGGTACCGCCATGAGTTCGCCCTGCCCGAATCCGCCCGCGACCAGAACCTGACGTTCGTTCTGGGCGGCTACGACGAGCAGGATTGGAACGAGCATCGGGTCTATCTGAACGGAACGCAAATCGGGCATCGCTCCGTCTCCGGGCGCTGGCGCGTGCCCGGCCGCTACACAGTCACTCCAGCCGAGCCGGCGTATGCGGCGCTTCAGTTTGGCCCGCATTCGCGCAACCTTCTCGCGGTGCGCACGCACGGCTATGACTTCAGCGCGGGCGGCCTCTCCGGCGATGCGCTCGAACAATACGTCTTCCGCCCGTTTCTGTTTGACCAATACATCTCGATCGGCGAACCGGACCGCCGTGTTTCGCGTTTCAAATTGCTCAAGACGCTTGACCAAACCCCGGAACGCCTCAGCCTGCTCTTGGAGGCGATCGACTGGCCGGTTCGGGTGACGTCGCATTACGAGCTCGATGGGTTCGTTCGGCGAAAATGGCTCGATATTCAGAATCGAAGCTCGGAACCGGCGCTCCTGCTCGACGTGCAACTCGATCTGTTTCAGATGAACGGGCAAGCGGAGGGCGGCGGGCATGGCAAGCCGGTCTTCCTGGATAACGAGGCTTTCGGCGCAATCGAACATCCCGCCGGAATCAATCAAGCAAGCGATGGCCACGTGCGCCTCTGGCACTGTCCTGGCCGTGCGATCGCACCGGGCGCTACGTTACGCACTAAGTCCACGGTCGTAGCCGCTGCCCCAACCGCCGCCGGCCTCGATCAGTTTCACAAGTATCTGAAGAGCCGAAGCCCGCGCCGCTCAAAGGGACGTGTCTCGATCTTCACCTGCTTCGGCACCAACAATCAGTGGGGCGCCTGTCCCACGTTGAGCGATTCGCAGGTGCTCGACGATCAGCGCGTCGTCGAAGGCTGGCAAAAACACGGCGTGAAACTCGACTTCTTCACGTTGGATACCGGCTGGCCTGCGCCGGACGGCGATCTGACCGAGTTCGTCAACACCTGTTATCCCGATGGCCCGGCGCGCATGATCGAAGGCGTTCACCGGCTTGGAATGAAATTCGGTCTGTGGTTTTCGGAAGGCTGGGGTGGTTGGGCGAACGGCCTGTATCCGCCGATTCAGGCCGCGGCAATTCCCGAACCCGGCGTTTCGCCCGATCATGCCGATTCCGTTCCGCTCGGCGTCTATCGCAACGGATATCCGGTCGGAGGTGGAACCGGGCGCTCCATGTGCATGGCTGCGCAGCCGTTTCACGAGGTGTTTCGCAATGCGATCTTGCACCATGTTCGGCAGAATCAGGCGCGCCTGCTGAAGTTTGATTCAGGAACGTATTACTGCAACAGCGCGAAGCACGGTCACCTTCCTGGAAAATATTCCACCGAGGCGATTTCCGATCACATGATCGAAATTGTGGAGGCGGCCCGCGGACTCGCACCAGAGATCTTCGTGATGTGGTATTGGGGCGAAGGCTCGCCTTTCTGGGCTCTTCATGGAGACGTCATCTCCGAGTCGGGCCTGTTCATGGAAGGTTCCGGCACGAGCCAGTTCCCTACGCTTTACTATCGCGATTCAGTCACGCTCTCCTTAGATCAAAACACGCAATTTGCGCGGCTGATCCCGCCTATGAACAAGGACAGTCTGGGCATTTGGCTCTCCCAGATTCGCTGGGGCAACTTCATGGGCAAGGAGCGCTGGCGCGAAGCGCTGGTAATGGATCTGGGGCGCGGAAACCTCGTTTTTCCGCAGCTGTGGGGTGATCCGAATCTGCTCGGCGAAAGCGATATTGAATTTCTTGCGCGGATGATCGCGTTCGCTCGCACAAACGAGCAGCTATTAGAGCGGCCGCGCCGCCTGCTAGGCGACACCTGGAAGAATGAGCCCTATGCTTACGCCTTCTGCCAAGGGGCACGCGGTCTGCTATTTTGCAACAACGCTCACTTCACGGCCCGGAGTCTGGATCTGCGCCTTGATGCGTCAGTTGGCATCTCAGCCAACACCGGTACTCCGCTCTATCTCACGACACATTTTCCGGAACGAAGCCAGATCGTCTCGGATGCAGGATTGTTTCTCGCGGGCCAGACCGCGCAGATCTGGCTGCGGCCTTTCGAGACGATGTTGCTCGAGATCAGCCCAGGCAAACCGGAGCTGCCGCCGCGGCCTGCGGAGGCGCAACTTGCTCAATATGGGGCCAAGCTCGATCTGACCTCTTGCGATCCTGCGCCCTGGATGGATTTGAAGTTCGCCGATGGAGAGCGCTTTGAACACGATCGGATGCAGCGCACGCAACAGTGTTTCTCAGCGCGTCTTCCAAAGCTCTCCGGCACGCGCTCGCTGCTGGCAGTTACTGTGAAGCTGACAAAGCAGGGAACAGATTATCGCTACGCGCCGTTCGTGGCGCAAATCGTTCAGTTGCGCGGAAGACTGGCGGGCCGAAACATCCAAATGATTCCTGTGCCGGATGCGCGGCGCTTCGGCAACACGCAGCATGCCGGCTGCTCGTGGGTGCTCTACAAAATTCCACTGGCTGCGCGTCATTCCGAAGAGCCGTTGGAATTCGCGGTACACGCATACTTGCCGGGCGGCGTGGAAGCCCGCGTAGAGGCTTGGATTGTAGACCAGTGGTGGCACGAAGATACCCGCCCGGAAGCGGACGGATTTTACGGCGATTCACCCTCTTAGCCGGAACAGAAGCTCGCATCTACCAGGACGCGATCGGGCTCGTTGCCGGCGTATACCCACAGCATTTCCATCTCGCCGTTGCCGTTGTTGAGAAAGCGATGCGCTTTCCGTCGCGGAACAAAGGCCGTTTCCACACCTCTCATTTCATGACGAACGCCCTGAACGAAGCAGGTGGCATCGCCTGCGAGTATCGTGATGGATTCGTCGTATTCGTGCGTGTGGCACGGCAGCGAAGCACCCTTTTCAAAGCGGCCATACCCGCCGCAGATTCCGGCCGAACCGAATCTGGCGGCAAACAGATCACGGAACCACGCACCTTCCGACAGTTCGTAGATTTCTGCCTGTGCAAAACGCCTGAGGTGCTCGGGATCATTCGAATCAGGATTCCGCGAACCCCTTTCCTCAAACGAAACCGGAAGATCGACGAACGTGCGCTGCGGGTCGGCTGAAGCAAAGGACCAATGCGCTGTCATGCTCTGGGCCCCCGCATTCTGCACCATATGCGGCGCCCCCGCCGGCACGTGCATGCAATCCAGGCGGCCCAGCCGGTATCCCCGGCCGGCTATGACCACCAGAGCTTCGCCGGACAGAATCGTGATTGCTTCGCTACAGTGATGAAAGTGATAGCGAAGGACGGCTCCCGGCTCGAATGTGGCTGTTCCTGTGCTAAATCCATTCGCCCCGCATGCCCGCGAGACGAACGTGCGGAGCGCTATGCCGTCCGGCGAACCGGCGTCGGGAAGCGCACTTCCGGAAAAGAACGATTCGCGAACGCCGACTGCCCGGGGAGACTGGATTTGCGACAAGCTGGTATTCTAACATAGGTCAGACCATCAGATGAATAGATATCTCTTCCTCGTCGTCGCTCTTGCCAGCCTTTTACGGTCGGCCGAACCAGTTCGCCTCAATCCAGACAATCCCCGATATTTTGTTTTTCGCGGTAAGCCCTTGTTCCTTCTGAGCGCGACCGAGCATT
>DATBGM010000226.1:0-59587 GCA_036557945.1 Bryobacteraceae bacterium
CTGCAAGGAAGGGCAACCGATGGTCGCAGCGAATGGCTGCCGGGTCTGGTGAAACGAGAAAAGAAAATATGAAGCGAATGATTTGTGCCGCGCTCGCTATAGCAGCGTGCGCGGCCGCGCAGAATGGTCCGGACGTGAGCGCGATGGATAAATCCGCCGATCCGTGCCAGAACTTTTATCAATATGCGTGCGGCGGCTGGATGAAGGCGAATCCGATCCCGTCGGACGAAAGCCGCTGGAGCCGCTTCAACGAGCTATATAAACGCAATCAGACGATCCTGCGCGAAATACTGGAGGACTCGGCAAAGAATCAGAGCCGCTCGGCTGCGGATCAAAAGATTGGCGCGTTTTACCAGTCCTGCATCGATGAGGACCATATCGAGCAGCTTGGCACGAAGCCGCTCGAGCCGGAAATGGACCGCATTTCGAAAGTCAATGATCCGGGGAGCCTGCTGGATGAGATCGCGCGTTTGCAGGAACGGCAGGTAAACGTGTTTTTCCGGTTTTCTCCTTCGCCCGATCTGAAAGACGCGCGCATGATGATTGCCGATCTGGATCAGGGCGGGCTCGGTTTGCCGGAGAAGGACTACTACTTTCGCACCGATCCGAAATCGGTCGAGCTGCGGAAGAAATACGTCGAGACAATCGCAAAAACGTTCGCCTTGGACGGAGTCCCCGACGATACTGCGATACGCAAAGCCGATGCGGTCATGGCGATCGAAACCGAACTGGCGCGCGCATCGCTTGATGTCACCACGCGGCGCGATCCTCAGAAGCTGTTTCATCAGATGCCGGCTTCGGATCTGGCGAAGCTCAGTCCGAGTTTCGATTTCGCTGCTTTCTTTCAACGTGTCAATACGCCGGCGCTCAGCAAGATTAATGTGAGGGTGCCGGAATTCATCAAAGAGTTCAGCGCGCTGGTAAACAAGCGGCCAATGAGCGAGCTGCGCGATTATCTTGCATGGCACTACCTGCATGCGAGCTCGACGCTTTTGACAAAAGCGTTTGTCGACCAGAACTTTGCCTTTTACGGGCGCGCCTTACTCGGCCAGAAGGAGATGAAGCCGCGCTGGCGCCGCTGCGTAGCCGCAGCCGATGATGAACTCGGCGAAGCGCTAGGCCAAAAATACGTTGAAAAAACGTTCGGTGAAGAGGGCAAGGCACGTACGCTGGAAATGGTGCACGAGATCGAGCAACAAATGGCCAAGGATCTCGAGGCGATCAGTTGGATGAGTCCGGAGACGAAAAAGCAGGCGCTCATCAAGTTGCACGCAGTGGCCAACAAAATCGGCTATCCGGACAAATGGCGCGACTATTCTTCGCTCCAGGTCATAGCCGGAGACTACTTCGGCAATACCTGGCGCGCAAACGAATTCGAATACCGCCGCCTGCTCAACAAAATCGGCAAGCCGGTAGATCGCAGCGAATGGGAAATGACGCCGCCGACTGTTAATGCCTATTACGAGCCAACGCAAAACAATATCAACTTTCCGGCGGGCATCCTGCAGCCTCCCTTCTACTCGAATCAGGCTCATGATGCGGTGAATTACGGCTCGCTCGGTCCGGTGGTTGGCCATGAACTGACGCATGCCTTCGACGATGAAGGACGCCAGTTCGATGCCGACGGCAACTTGAAAGACTGGTGGCAGAAGGGCGATGAAGAGCGCTTCAATACGCTTACGCAATGCACGGTGAACGAATACGGCAGCTTCAGCCCGGTTACGGGAGTCGAATTGAACGGAAAGCTGACACTCGGTGAAAACACAGCCGACAACGGCGGCGTGCGCCTGGCGTATATGGCGCTGATGGACAACCTCGCGAAGAAGAGTATTCCGGTTTCACAAAAAACAGAGGGCTTCACACAGGCGCAGCAGTTCTTCATCGGCTACGCCCAGGACTGGTGCGAAAACGCAACACCCGAAACAGCGCGATTTTTAGCACAAGTCGATCCGCATTCGCCGGGCAAGTTTCGCACAAACGGAGTTGTAAAAAATATGCCGGAATTCAGCCAGGCGTTCGGTTGTAAAGAAGGCGCTGCGTTATATGTCGCGCAGGGTAAGGGCTGCCGGACGTGGTAGAGAATCCGCTACTCGCCGAGCGCCTGCCTGTTCCATTCGACCAGGTGAAAGCAGAACATGTCGAGCCTGCTGTTGCCACGCTGCTCGAGCAGATGAACCAACGCCTGGCCGAGTTGACCAGCCCTCAGGTGCCGCGCACGTATGAAGGCGTTCTGCTCACGCTCGATCAGATGACCGAGCCGCTCGATTTCGCCATGGCTTTAACGCGGCATCTCGAATCGGTGGCAACCTATCCCGAATTTCGCGCCGCGTTCAATGCCGTGCAGGGCCCGGTGAGCCAGTTTTATACGTCCATCGCATTGAACGCCAGGCTTTGGCAGGCCATCAAAGCAGTCGATGAAGGAACGCGCAAAGAAGAGCTCGCGCCGGTACACGCTCGTTTTCTCGAAAAGACTGTCGCTGATTTTCGCCGCGCCGGAGCTGACCTCGATGCCGCCGGCAAAAAAAAGCTGGAAGAGCTGAACGTGGCGCTTACGCAGATAACGACGAAATTCGCACAAAATGTTTTAGATGCGACGAACGCCTGGGAGCTGATCCTCACTGACGAAGCGAAGCTTGCGGGCTTGCCGGAATCGGCTGCAATCGCGGCCCGGGAAAGTGCGAAATCGAAAGGCAAAGAAGGCTGGAGGCTCACGCTGCAGGCCCCCAGCTATATCGCCGCGATGACGTACCTTGACGACCGGGCGATACGCCAGGAGATCTGGCAGGCCTCCAACCGTCGCGCGGCTACTGGGGAACTCGATAACCGCAAGCTGATTCTCGAGATTCTGCGCCTGCGCCGTGAAAAGGCCGAACTGCTCGGATATCGCGATTTCGCCGATCTCGTGCTCGAAGAGCGCATGGCAAAAAACGGGGCGGAAGCGCAGGCGTTTCTCGAAGATCTGCATCGCAAGACGATCAGCCATTACGAGCGCGAAAATGCGAGCCTCGCCGGGCTTGGCCGTGAACTCGGATACGGGACGATCGAGCCCTGGGACGTCAGCTACCTGGCCGAAAAACAGCGTCGCGCTCTTTACGATTTCGACGAAGAAGAACTGCGGCCTTACTTTGAGCTGGGCCGCGTCGAAGCGGGCATGTTCGACATTTTCAGCCGCATTCTCGGGATTCAAGTCATCGAAGAACCCGGGGTTCCGGTCTGGGATCCGGCTGTCAAATACTACCGGGTTGAGGATGCCGCGACCAGCGTGCTGCTCGGCCATTTTTATACTGACTGGTTTCCGCGCGAGAACAAGCGGGGAGGCGCCTGGATGGAAGCGCTCGTTACCGGTGACCCCGACGGTCGTAAGCCGCACGTCGGCCTGATCTGCGGCAACCTGACGCCGCCTACTGCGGAAACACCGTCGCTGCTCAATCATCGCGAAGTCGAAACCATTTTTCATGAATTCGGCCACCTGCTGCATCACGTTTTGAGCCGGGTGCCTGTGCGCTCGCTTGCCGGAACGAGTGTGCCCTGGGATTTCGTCGAGTTGCCTTCCCAGATTATGGAGAACTGGACGATGGAACGGGAAGCCCTCAACTTGTTTGCGCGCCATTACCAGACGGGCGAACCGATTCCCGAGGAGCTTTTTCAAAAGATGAAGCGCGCGCGCACTTTTCGCGCCGCCAACCTGCAGATGCGGCAACTTGGTTTCGGGATCGTCGATCTGAAGCTGCACCGCGAGTTCGATCCCGCGGCCGGAGCGGACGTAATGGCTTACGCGCGCGATATTCTCGCCGATTTCACGCCGGCTCCGCTGCCGGATGACTACGGAATGCTCGCCAGCTTCACGCATCTCTTCGCCAGCCCGGTCGCGTACGGCGCCGGGTACTACTCGTACAAGTGGGCCGAAGTGCTCGATGCCGATGCCTTCACCCGTTTCCGCCGGGAAGGTATCTTTAATGCCGAAACGGGCAGCGATTACCGGCGTCATATTCTCGAGCGGGGTGATTCGGAGGATCCTGCCCGGCTCTATCGAAGTTTTATGGGGCGCGATCCCGACGCCAACGCGCTGCTCGAACGGTTGGGGTTGCTGGCAGGGATCGCTGCATAGCAGTGGACGACACGGCAGAAAAACGCATCCAGGAACTTGAACAAGGCTTACAAGCGGCCCGGGAGGAGTTGCAGTTCTTCGTGTATGCCGCCGGCCATGATCTGCAGCAGTCGCTGCGTGCTGTCACAACACATGCGCAGCTTTTGCGCCGCGAATGCCCGGACAGCGAGCGCGCGCGAGAGATCACCGATGTCATCGTTGCCGGCGCGGCGCAGATGAATACGCTCGTTACGGCGCTGGTCGCCTATTCGCGCCTCACGGGAGCACCCGATCGCCGCTATGTTCCCCTAAGCGTTCCGCTCGATTATGCGCTTTACAAACTATCTGGCGCAATTCGCGATGCGGGCGCCGAGGTGCACAAGGCCGAGCTTCCAGAGACTGCGGCGGACGAGAACCAGATGGCTACTGTCTTTGAGCATCTGATCAGCAATTCCCTCAAATTTCGAGGAACGAAGCCACCGAGAGTCGAAATTTCGAGCGAAGCGTCGGACGATTTTCATGCCATTTCCGTGCGTGATAACGGCTGCGGCATCCGGCCGGAGTATCACGAGCAGGTGTTCCTGCCTTTTAAGCGGCTACATGGCAGAGAGATTCCCGGAACGGGGTTGGGGCTGGCACTCTGCCGCAAAATCGTCCGGGCGCACGAGGGGCGCATTTGGGTCGAAAGCGACGGTTCGAGCGGGACTACAGTGCGGTTTACTCTGCCTCAGTAGCGTTCCATAAGAGAACTCCGCGCCTTGTAAGCCACTCATTCTGAAGTGGTACGAACCGCTCCTTCCCAGTTAACGGCCGAAGAAATTCTCCACTGGCTAGCCCTGCGCATGGTGCCCGGATTGGGCACGCTGGGCACCTTGAAGCTGCTGAAAAAGCTCGAATCGCCTCAGGCTATTTTCCGGGCTTCGGCCAGCGAGCTGGAAGCCGCCGGGCTAAGCCCGGCACAGGCGCGCAATATTGCCACCGGGTCCTCGTTTGAAGACGCGGCGAACCAGCAGAACAAGATGATGGCCGCTGGCGCGAAGCTCCTGACACTGCATGATCCATCGTATCCGTCGCAATTGCGCGAAATTTTCGATCCGCCGCTAGTGCTCTTTGCGCTGGGCCGCATGGAATTGCTCGAAAGCTACGAGCTGGCGATTGTCGGCACGCGCAGCCCGACGCCTTACGGGCTGGCTGCTGCCGAGCGTTTGAGCGCCGATCTGGCGCAAGCCGGCCTGACGATTGTGAGCGGCATGGCGCGTGGCATCGACACCGCCGCCCACCGGGCCGCGCTGGCTGCCAAAGGCAACACGATTGCCGTGCTTGGCTGCGGCGTAGATGTTCTCTATCCCTCCAGCAACCGCAAGCTGTACGACCAGATTGCCTGCGAGGGACTGCTTCTCTCCGAATTTCCGATGGAAACGGCCGCCTTCCCGCAGAATTTTCCCGTCCGCAACCGAATCGTGAGCGGGCTTTCGGTGGGTGTCGTCATCATCGAAGGTGCTCAATACAGTGGCTCGGGGATTACTGCGCGGCTGGCCGCCGATCAGGGCAGGGAAGTTTTTGCCGTGCCGGGGAACATCACCTCCAAGATGAGCTGGGGGCCGAACCTGCTGATCAAGCAAGGCGGCGCTAAGTTGGTGCAGGAGTGGAGCGATGTGACGAACGAACTTCCGGCATCGATCCGGCGCGACCTGGTCGCGCGCGCGCAACAGCAAATTTTGCCAAACGAACTCAGACCCGCGGCGGAAGTCCAAAAAGTTCCCGACGAGCCTCTTCAGGCGCTTGCCCGGAAGCTACTGAATTACTTGCAAGTCGATGTCCCTCAACAGTTTGAAACCATTGTTGAAACTTTTGAGGGGGTCTCGTCATCAGAGTTGATCGCAGCCCTGTTTGACCTGGAAATGTCCGGCCTCATCCGGCAGCTCCCCGGCAAAAACTTTGTCAAGGTGTGGTAAAAGGGTAGCGTTCTCCCAGCCGGAATCTTTCATTAAGGTCCGGGAATCATATTGTAAGGTTAGTTACGAAGCAAGTATGGCTAAATCACTCGTCATCGTCGAATCCCCGGCGAAGGCGAAAACTATTGGGAAGTACTTAGGGAAGCAGTTCGTCGTGAAAGCGTCCCTGGGGCATGTGAAAGATCTCCCCAAGAAGGATCTGGCGGTTGACGTCGAGCGCGATTTCACGCCCCGGTACGAGGTCATCGAAGGCAAGAAGAAGCTGATTGCCGAGTTGAAGGCGGCGGCGAAGGGTGTCGATTCCGTCTACCTGGCGGCCGACCCGGATCGCGAGGGAGAGGCTATCTGTTGGCATCTCAAAGAAGAACTTGAACCGAAAAAGAGCGAAAAGCCCGCCATCTTCCGGGTGATGTTCAACGAGATCACGGCCAACGCCGTGAAGAGGGCTTTCGACAAGCCGATGGCGGTGAACGTCAACCTGGTGGAGGCGCAGCAGGCGCGGCGCGTGCTCGACCGGCTGGTTGGCTACAAAATTTCTCCGCTGCTTTGGGACAAAGTCAGGCGCGGGTTGTCGGCAGGCCGTGTGCAGACGGTGGCGCTGCGGCTGATTGTCGATCGCGAGCGCGAGATCAAGGCATTTCAGAAGCAGGAATACTGGACGATCGACGTCGAGCTGAACGCGAAAAAGCCGCCGGTGCTGAGCGCGCGGCTGAACAAGGTCGGTGACCCGAGCGCACCTGACACGACGGTCGGATTAAAGGCGCCGGAGATTCCAAACGAAGCGGCTTCTGCGGCGATTGTCAGCGATCTCGAGGGCGCGGCCTACACGGTCAAGTCGGTTGCGACGCGCGAGAAGAAGCGCAACCCGGTGCCGCCGTTCATTACGTCGACTCTGCAGCAGGAGTCCTCGCGCAAACTGCGCTTCAGCGTGAAACGCACGATGATGCTGGCGCAGGGCCTGTACGAAGGAAAGGAACTCGGTAAGGAAGGCTCAGTCGGTCTGATCACGTATATGCGAACCGACTCGACGCGCGTATCGGAAGATGCGCTGGCGGAAGTGCGCGGCATGATCAGCGAGCGGTACGGCGCCGATTATCTGCCCTCCTCGGCGAACTTTTACAAGACGAAAAAGGATGCGCAGGATGCGCACGAGGCGATTCGTCCGACTTCGGCGTTGCGCACGCCCGAGTCACTTGAAAAACACCTGGCTGAAGACGAACTGAAGCTGTACCGGCTGATCTGGATGCGTTTTGTGGCCTCGCAGATGAATCCGGCGCTGCTCGATCAGACAACGATCGACATCAACGCGACGGGCAAGAGCGGCACGCCGTACATTTTCCGAGCGACGGGCAGCGTGCTGAAATTCGATGGATTTTTGAAGGTCTACGAAGAGGGCAAAGACGCGAAAGATGAAGACGACGAGGATCTGAAGCACAAGCTGCCTGCCGTCAGCGAAGGCGAGGCGCTGCGCTTCAAACAGATTTTGCCGGAGCAGCATTTTACCGAGCCGCCGCCGCGCTACAACGAAGCGACGCTGGTGAAGAAGCTGGAGGCCGACGGCGTGGGACGACCCTCGACCTATGCCTCGATCCTGTCAACGATTCAGGATCGCGAGTACGTCAAGAAAGAAGGCGGAAAGTTTCATCCGACCGAGCTAGGCACGATCGTTACCGATCTGCTCCTTGAAAGCTTCAACGATCTCTTCGATGTGAAGTACACGGCCCGGATGGAAGAAGAGCTCGACGAGATCGAAGAAGGCAAGCTCGAATGGCGCGCGGCGATGGCCGAGTTCTACGAGCGCTTCCAGAAGGACCTGGACCATGCGGCGCGGCACATGACCGATATCAAGCGGATGGAAGAGCCGACGGACCAGATTTGCGAGAAATGCGGCAAGCCGATGGTGATCAAGTGGGGCAAGCACGGCCGCTTCATCGCATGCACGGGCTATCCGGAGTGCACAAATACGCGCGAAGTGGCGATGGAGCCAGTGAACGGCGCGGGCGGTTTCGGCGAGCAGGATGAGGCCGAGTATTGCGAAAACTGCGGGCGGCCGATGGTGCTCAAGAAGGGACGTTTCGGGCAGTTTTTTGCGTGCTCCGGTTACCCGGATTGCAAGACAACGAAGCAGATCGGCGGAGAGCAGCGCAAGGATGTTGCGCTCGAAGAGAAGTGCCCGCAGTGCGGCAATAACCTGGTCAAAAAATACGGGCGTTACGGCGAGTTCGTGGCTTGCAGCAATTACCCGAAGTGCAAATTCGTCAAGCAGAAGACGATCGGCGTGCCGTGTCCGAATTGTTCGGAGGGTGAGATTGTGGAGCGCCGCTCGAAACGCGGCAAGACCTTCTACGGGTGCAATCGATATCCGGATTGCGATTTTGTAGCGTGGGGCAAGCCCATTGCGGAGAAGTGTCCCGAGTGCGGCAGCAGTTACTTGATTGAGAAGTATCTCAAGGCCGGCCCGGTGGCGCAGTGCCCGAATGGCGAGTGCAAGTACAAGCGGCCGCTGGAAGTTCCGGCCGAGACGAGCGTGGCGTAAGGCCGCAACAACGCTATCTCAAATGATCTCGGCGGCCGGCTAGCGGCGGTCCAAGCAATTCCTGTCCATACTTCTGGAACACAGGAGCCAGTTTGGCGGGATCGGGAGCCGTGCCGCGCGGCGCCACTGTCTCCAACTCTTCAAAGAAGAGATCGATGCCGCCGGGAACCACGGTTGTGACGGTTCTGCCGGGCGCGGAGCCGACGTTCTGGAAAGTGTGGCAGCTCCCACGCGGAGCAAACACGGTTGCACCGGCGGCGGCGTAGATCTCCTGGCCATCGACTTCGAACCTATACTCGCCTTCGATGATGTACCACCACTCGTCCTGGTCACGGTGACGATGCAGCGGCGGGCCGCCCAGCGGCTGTGTTTGCCCTTCAAACACCGCGAATGCGCCACCTGTGTCGCGGCTTGAAATCTTTATGACCAGTTCATTACCGAGGACATGTACCGGTCGTCCATTTCCGGGCTCAACCATTAGCGCGCCTGTGTGTGCAGTTGCAGGAATCTCCACGAAATCTCTCCACAAGAGAACGCGGCAGGGGACGGCAGAATAGCTCACCGCAAAGTGAAATTTTGCCACTAAACGATTGGATCAAATTCAATAATGCCGATGGCGGCGGATATCGGCAAGCCTCGACTGCCCACATTGCCGAAGCTCGCATTCGCTACAATCGACTCGCTCGCATATGTCCGATTACGCCGATGCGGAACGAATCCGGCTGAGAGAGTCTGAAGCGCGGCTCAAACACTGGAAGCGGTGGGGGCCGTACCTGGCTGAACGCGCCTGGGGTACGGTTCGGGAAGATTACAGCCCGGATGGAGAAGCGTGGACTTACTTTCCACACGACCATGCGCGCTCGCGGACGTATCGCTGGACCGAAGACGGCATTCTGGGCATCTGCGACAACCATCAACATCTTTGTTTCGCTCTTGCGTTCTGGAACGGACGGGACGCCATTTTGAAGGAGCGGCTGTTCGGCCTGACCGGTCCGCAAGGCAATCACGGAGAGGACGTCAAAGAGATTTACTACTATCTGGATGCGACGCCCACAAGCTCGTATCTGAAGGGTCTTTACAAGTATCCGCAGGCGGCCTTCCCGTATGAAGAGCTGGTCGCCGAAAACGCGCGGCGCACGCGGGCCGATCCGGAATTCGAGCTGCAGGATACGGGGATTTTCCGCGAGAACCGGTATTTCGATATCTTTGCCGAGTATGCGAAACAGGCTGTAGACGACATTCTGATTCGCGTGACGGTTGTGAATCGCGCGCCCGAGACAGCTGAGCTTACGCTTTTGCCGACGATCTGGTTTCGTAATATCTGGAGCTGGGACAAAAATTACGATCCGGCAAGCAGACCGCGCCTGAGCAGGGAGTCAGAGGGCGAGCTCATGGCCGTGCATCCCTTGTTAGGACGCTGGCGCTTTACGCTCGACGGCGCGCCGGATGTGCTCTTCACAGAAAACGAGACGAATACCGAGCGTATCTGGGGATGGCGCGGCGAGAATCCGTACTATAAGGACGCATTTCACAACTATCTGATCCATGGCGCGCGTGACGTCGTCAATCCGGCGCAGCAGGGAACGAAGGCAGCGGCGATATACAAATTTCAGTTGCAGAGCCGGCAAGAGCAGGTCCTCTATTTTCGTTTGCATCGCGAGAGTGAGCCGCCTCTGGCACGCGATTCCTGGCCGGAAGTTTTTTTCGCGCGGCTGCGCGAGGCCGATGCTTTTTATCGCTCGCTCTCGGGCTGTACCGATGAGACGGCGCAGGCGGTGCAGCGACAGGCGTTTGCTGGCAT
The DNA here is from genome assembly GCA_036557945.1 of Bryobacteraceae bacterium. Lineage (GTDB taxonomy): Bacteria > Acidobacteriota > Terriglobia > Bryobacterales > Bryobacteraceae > Bog-105. The sequence continues at coordinate 10,380 of DATBGM010000226.1, forward strand.
GTTCTGGAGCAAGCAGTTCTATCACTTCGTGATCGAGACCTGGCTGAACGGCGACAGCGGCTCGCCTCCGCCACCGCCGGAACGCAAGCACGGGCGCAATCACAATTGGCGGCAGCTCTTCAATGAAGACGTTATTTCGATGCCGGATAAATGGGAATATCCGTGGTATGCGGCCTGGGACCTCGCATTCCACATGGTTGCGATCGCGCCCGTCGATCCAGACTTCGCGAAAGAGCAGCTCAACCTCTTTCTGCGCGAATGGTACATGCATCCCAACGGGCAGATTCCCGCCTATGAATGGAATTTCAGCGATGTGAATCCGCCGGTACATGCCTGGGCGGCATGGCGTGTCTTCAAAATTGACGAAAGGGTGAAGGGCAAACGCGATATGGAGTTCCTGGAGCGCGTATTTCACAAGCTGCTCATGAACTTCACCTGGTGGGTGAACCGCAAGGACTCCGAAGAGAAAAACATTTTCGAAGGAGGCTTTCTGGGGCTCGACAACATCGGCGTCTTCGATCGCAATACGGTGTTGCCGAGCGGCTGGGTACTCGAGCAGTCGGACGGAACGAGCTGGATGGCGATGTATTGCCTTATTATGCTCAAGATCGCACTCTATCTTGCGCATCGGGACGCAACGTACGAAGATATCGCGAGTAAGTTCTTCGAGCACTTCCTTTACATTGCCGATGCGATCAATCATCACTACGGCACCGGGCTGTGGAATGAAGAGGACGGCTTCTATTACGACCGGCTGTTGCAGGCCGGCGGCGAACCGCTGCAGTTAAAGCTGCGTTCACTGGTAGGACTTGTGCCGTTGTTTGCTGTCGATACGCTCGAGCCGGAAGAGATCGATCCTTATCCGGGGTTTCGCAAACGGATGAACTGGTTCATTCAGAACCGGCCCGATCTGACGTCCGGGTTGGCGTCCATGACGGCGGCAGGCGTGGGCGAACGGCGGCTGCTGTCGCTCGTTCAACGGGACCGGTTGGTGCGGATTGCAAGGCGGCTGTTCGATGAAGCGGAGTTTCTGTCGCCGTACGGCGTTCGCTCCATGTCGTGCTACTATCGCGACCATCCATATGAGATTGCCTTAGATGGGCAGGTGTTCCGCGTCGCTTATGAGCCGTCGGAGTCGCAGACAAGTATGTTTGGCGGAAACTCGAACTGGCGCGGACCCGTGTGGTTCCCAATGAATTTTTTGATGATCGAATCGCTGCAGCGGCTGGATCACTATTACGGCGGTTCGTTCCTGGTAGAGTTTCCTACGGGGTCCGGAGAAAAGCTGCGCTTAGGTGAAATCGCGCGACTGCTTTCGAAACGTCTGGCTGCCCTCTTTTTACCTGACGAACAGGGGCGGAGGCCCGCTTATGCGAGCCAGCCGTTGTTTCAGGAGAACCCCGATTTCCGCGAGTACATGCTGTTTTATGAATACTTCGACGGCGATACAGGGAAAGGTCTCGGCGCGAGCCACCAGACCGGTTGGACCGGCCTGGTGGCGAAGCTGATTCAGCAGAGCGGATCGGCGGCGCCGATCATCTGAGCCACCGCTTTAGAAGCTGAAGCGGACCTGCAGTTCGAGGACGCGGCCGCCGAGCGCGCTTTGAGCTTGTCCGAAAAGCGGATTGGATGTTGTGCCGTCCGTGCTGATGAGCGTATTGTTGGCGGATGCGCCGCTCGCCTGGAACGGAGTCAAATTCAGCTTATTAAAAATATTGAAGATGTCGCCGCGGAATTCGAGGCGCGCATTTTCGCCGAAGATCGGCATCTTGGGAAGGCCAAACGATTTCTGAATGGTGGCATCTACGTCGAAGTAACTCGGACCGCGGAGAATGTTCCGGCCCACGCTTGGAGCGGGCGGGATGCCGAACGTGGCAGGGAAGGATCCGGAGGTAACCGGCGTAAACGTCGGAACCGTGAAGTAACTCAACGCGCCATTCGGAAAGTTATTTCCCTGCTGCATGAAGTTACTGTTACTGTAATCGGTGCCATAGGTTCCCATCGATGCTCCCGGGCGTAGTAGGTTGTATTGGCTATTCTCGTAGATCAGATTATTGCCCGGAATATTGTTGTAAGTCGGGGTCCACGGATATCCGGTATGCCAGTTGAGTATGCCGCTAAGCTGCCAGCCGCCGAGAAGTTTGCCCAGCCAGCCGTGGCCTTTCCAGAAACTGGGCTCGTAAGTACCGTACAGCTTGATGTTATGTGCAACGTCAAAATCCGCGAGGCCGCGGCGATACTGATTTCCGAAGGGATATTCGCCGATATAGTAATCATTAGAACCGTTATCAATCGTGCGGCTCCAACGGTATTGAAAGTCGAGCTGAAAGTTCTGCGAGAAACGATGCTCAAGTTCGGTGAGCAGTGCGTTGTAGCTGGCATTGGCGTCGTTGTTAAAGAAGAGCAACCGGGAAACTTGCGGGTTGAGCGGTGCATACGCCAGGTTGAGATTATTCTGCAGCGTCAGATGATGGCTCGTGCTGCCTTGATAGCCCAGTTTCGCAGCCCAGGTGCTCGACAGTTGGTATTCACCTTGCAGCGAGTACCGGTATGTGATCGGTGTTGGCAGCGTCTCCTGAAAACCGGTAAGCTCGATGGCCGCGCCGCTTATCGGCAGGCCTGTTGCCGGATCGAAGCTCTGAATGGCGTTTGGATTTACAGGCCAGTTGTAGAACTGGTTAACATCGGCCGGAATCTGATAGAGCAACTGGCTCTGATTGAGCGACAAACTTGTCACAAGCGGCGGATTGCTGCGCCCATTGAGCGTAACGGCTTCCTGCATGCGGTTGTAGCCGATGCCGAAACCGCCGCGAAGGACGAATTTCTCGCTGGCGGGATTGGGCCGCCAGGCAAAACCAACCTGCGGACTCCAGTTCTGCATGCTCGCGTTATACAGATCGCCGCCAACCTTCATCCGCAAGCCGAGCAGCGGGTCGGCGCCCGAGCCCAGCAACACGTTGCTGCTGTTGTCGTATTTTTCGTGCGGAGCCGTAAAGTACTCCCAGCGCAGCCCGAGATTTAATGTGAGATTCGGCTTAACGCGCCAATCGTCCTGAATAAACCCGGCATAAATGGCGGAGCGAATGTAGCGCGTGTTGCTCGTAGGCATTCCCGTGCGCGGGTCGAAGTTGCCGGTTTCCAAATAGGGTGCGTCATTTGCCAGATCCCATAAGTTGCGGAACTGATAGGTCGGGCGTCCCGCAAATGCCTGGGTATCGTTGTCCTGCTCTTTATAAATATCGACGCCGACTTTGAGCGAGTGATTGCCTTGCACGGTACTTAGTGTGTCGCGGTAGTTGTAAGTGGTCTGGTAAAACACACCCGGACCGGGCGCGCCGAAATTTTCTACATGAGCAGAGCCGAGGTTGTCGATGGTATTGGTGGGAAGTCCCCAGGGTTCCTGCGGATTGCTGGAAATCTCGTTGAAGAACCAGCGGGTGAAGTTGAAACGCGCTTCGTTCAACCAATTTGCCGAGAAGGTGTGGTTCCAGAGCAGGCCGGCGGATTCATTCAGCCGGTCGCTGTGCCAGAAATTCGCAGCACGTGCCGGACCGTTATAAAAGCTGGAATTGTTTGGCACGTAATACGCGCTGAACGTGATCAGGTCGCGGCTGGTGGCCTGGTAATCCAACCGGCCGTTATACTGCTGTGGCACGACCTCAGTCGGGGTAACCGTCTGCACATTCATGATATCCGGCACTCCGTCGAGCCCGCCGCCCACGCCCGGGTTACCCGTGCTTACGTACGTCGGATCGTGTGTGCCCAACCCGAGCTTCACAGGGGAGCCGATATCGAGTCCGATGTTCTGTCCGTTCTGCATGATGACATTGCACACAGCGATGCCGGCATCACCGCAGGTCTTCGGAACGATCTGGTTGAACGACGCACCCTCACCCGGGAAACCGAGGAGTTTGGCCGCGATGCTGCCTGAGGTTGCGGCCGACTGCAGAAACTGCGGCGTCTCATACCAGCCGAGGGCAGTAGAAGTAGACGAGTTGCGCAGCGTTTCGTACGAGAAGAAAAAGAATAAGTGATTTTTGACGATCGGACCACCAAGACTGCCGGCCCATTGATTGAACCGGTTCGTGTTCCTCTGTACCGGATTGTTGGGACCATTCCAGCGCTGAAACGCATTCAATCCGGGGCGATCGAATTTCATCAAAGCACTGCCGTGAAAACTGTTGGTGCCGTTTTGCGAAACGAGCAGGACCTGGGCACCGCTGTTACGTCCGGTTTCGGCGCTGTATGAATTAGCCGCAACGGTAACTTCTTTCACCGATTCTTTGTTAGGAGTAATTACAGCAGCACCGCCCCAGGCGAGGCTGTTCACTGACGTGCCATCCACTTGAAAGTTATTGGAGGCATTGCGCGTACCGTTTGCAACGATCTGCACCTGGTTTTCCGTTTGAAAAATGCTGGAGGTGCCGCTGGTGCCGCCAGGACCGGCGCTGCCCGGCAGGTTCTGCGAGTTGTTGCCGCTCGCGGATCGCGCATTGTCGCCAAACGAACCCGGCGCTAAGGCGGCAACCTGAAAGGTGTCGCGCCCAAACGTCGGCAAGGCCTGCACGGTACGCTGCGAAAACGTTCCGGAAATCGTTGCGCTCTGGGTGTCGAGCACCGGACCCTCGCTGGCTGTCACAGTAACGGTCTGCGCGGTGGGAGTGCCGACCTGTAGCTGAACGTCCTGCGATTGCACCTGCTCGGAAATCAGCGCCACGTCATTCATGACACGCGTATTGAAGCCGGTCTTCTCCACCTTAATGGTGTAACGTCCGGGAGCGAGGGTTGGGACCGAATAAACGCCGCTGGCGTTGGTAGTAGTTTCACGGGAGATGTTCGTATCGTTACTGGTGACCGTTACCTTTGCGTCAGGCACAATGGCGCCGGAAGGATCGGTAACCGTGCCTTGCAGGCCGCCGCGATACTGCCCGTAAAGAGAAAAAGCAAAAAGCAAAATGGCGGACGCTGAAAACAGCCCGCGCCCCGGCATTTTCGAGGAAAGAAGCATAGAAACCCCATTTATAGACGGACTTTGCAGCCAGTCTTCACGCAAACGTGCTGTTACCCCAACGGTAAGCCGCCCGGCCATACATGTCAAGCTGCGATGGCTAACAAACCGTTATACTTAGCGCTTACGATGATCCAGTTGCTCCGGACCAAAAACATAGACGCTCTGGTCGACGAAGCGCATACAGAGGGAAAACAATTAAAACGCACGCTGGGTCCGTGGAGCCTGATTGCTTTTGGGATTGGCGCGGTTATCGGGGGCGGAATTTTCACAGTTACCGGAACGGCGGCGGCGGGCCAGCACATGGCGATTCCATCTATATTCAATGCGCCGATGCTTGACTTGCTTTTGCACGGCCGTTCGGCGGCCTCGGTGATCGGGCGTCCGGGAGCAGGACCGGGGCTGACGCTTTCGTTTCTGCTGGTCGCCATGACATGCGGCTTTGCGGCGCTCTGTTATGCGGAATTAGCGTCGATGATTCCGATTGCGGGTAGCGCCTACACTTACGCGTACACCACGATGGGCGAAATTTTTGCGTGGATCATCGGCTGGGATCTGATTCTGGAGTACGCGTTTTCCAACATGTCAGTCGCGGTGGGATTTTCGGCCTATTTTAACCAGATGTGCGACTACCTGTTCGGCGTGCATCTTCCGTGGTGGTTATCGGAGCCGCCGATTGTGGAGATGCATCGCACCGGCAGTATTTTCAACTTGCCCGCGCTGCTTATCGTGATGGTGCTGACGTGGCTGCTGGTGCGCGGTGTGAAAGAGAGCGCGCGTGCGAACAACGCGATGGTGGCGGTCAAGCTGGCAGCGATTCTGCTGTTCATTTTTGGCGCAGCGAAGGCGGTTGAGAGCGCCAATCTGCATCCGTTTCTGCCGAACGGGTTCGGCGGAGTGATGAGCGGCGCCGCGATCGTGTTCTTCACATTCATCGGCTTCGACTCCGTTTCGACGGCGGCGGAGGAATGCCGGATGCCGCAGCGCAATATGCCCATCGGGATCATCGGAACATTAGTTGTTTGTACGATCCTCTATACATCGGTGGCGTTCGTGCTGACGGGTATCGTGAACTGGAAAACTCTGGATAACGCCGCACCGGTAGCGAATGCGTTGAAGGCGATCGGCTTGAACCGGTTACGTTTCATTGTGACAGTGGGCGCATTGCTCGGGATGTTTTCGTCGTTGCTGGTCTATCAATATGGACAGGCACGCATCTGGTTTGCCATGTCGCGAGACCGTTTGCTGCCCGGCATCTTTTCACGAGTACACAAACGGTTTCATACGCCACACGTCAGTACCTGGGTGGCGGGGCTGGCGGTAGGCATACCGGCGGGAATTCTGGATATCGGTACGTTTGCGGATTTATCGAATATCGGAACCCTTTTTGCATTCATCATCGTTTCTGTTGGTGTAGTGATTCTGCGTCGCAAACAACCCGGTCGCCCGCGGCCGTTCAAAGTGCCGTTTTCACCGGTTACTCCGGCTATCGCTGTCATCTGCTGCCTGGCTTTGATGATGGGATTGCCGTTTCTGGCCTGGATGGGCTTTGTGTGCTGGCTGATTGTCGGACTTGTTATCTACGTGTTTTACAGCCGGAGAAGAAGCCCGCTCTATGCGGCCGTCACGGAGAACGTGGAGCAGCCGTAACAGTTTCTAGCACATGGTAGAGAAGCAGCCGCTACAACAGAGCATTTTGGCAGTGCTGCTGCTCTGGGCACTGGCGGCGCAGCTCACTTATTCCGGGCTCGCGGTCTATTTTGAGGCGAATACGAAGCGCTTCGCTGAAGTGCCGTTTGCACGTCACGCCTTTTCAACCGTAATTACGAGCGTGCCCAGCTCGTATCGCGACAGCGGCTTGCACGCGGGTGATGACGTGACTGAGATAAACGGCGAGCCATTCGAAGGCGAAGAGCAGATCAGCCGCTTACGCCTGGACTCGCGGCCGGGCGACGTCGTTACGCTCACCGTGGCGAGAAATGGGAAGCCGCTGGCCGTGGCAGTGAAGCTGCAGAGTCCTGGAACGCAATGGGTCGAAACCTTGGGACTTGTCGTACTTTTGCCCTTGAGCTGCCTGCTGATCGGCTTTTATATTGCGTTTGCGCGGCCGCGCGATCCCCTCGCCTGGATCACGATGACCATGCTTGCTTCATTTGGTCAGCTACTGAGCACCGATATTCCGTGGTTGATCTCTTCGCCGTGGCGGGATTTTGTATTCGTCTACCATGCGGTGCTCGCGAGCTCGTGGCACCTGTGGCTTGTGCTCTTCGCGCTGTATTTCCCCGTGCCGTTCGCCTGGTGGAAGCGGCATGCGTGGTTGAACTGGGTGCTGGCGCTCCCCTCAATTTCCCTCGCTTCCATGAATATCTATGCGTATTTGCGAGCGGGAACTCATTTGCGCGGATTGCGCCGCCTGGCGGATTTCTCCCAGCGAATCGACACGCCGGTTGCCATCCTGTTTACGATCTACATCGCTGTATTTTTTGCGCTGCTGGGCTGGAAGGGAGGAATCGCCAAAACACCGGACGCAAAACGGCGCCTGCGGCTGATGAGCGCCGGCTGCACCTTGGCGCTTGCCCCGCTTCTGCCGGTCGTTTTTCTCAAGGTGCCGATGTGGCTCGAGACCATTTGCCTGCTTATGGTGATCTTTTTCCCGATCACGATGGCATACGTGATTGTGGTCGAGCGCGCCATGGACATCAAGATGGTGGTTCGCAGCGGCGTGCGTTATGCACTGGCCGCGAACAGCATCAAAATTCTGCGCGTCATTCTGATTACCGCGCTGGTCTGGGTCACCATCGAGCTGGCGCAGCAGAGTACGCATCGCTGGGAGGGCGTACTCATAGCCGTGGCAGGCGTGGCGTTGATTGTGACCGTGGGACGGATAGCGCGCCGGGTTGGTCTGTGGATGGATCGGCAGTTCTTTCGCGAAGCATACAATGCGGAGCTGATTCTCACGGATTTGGGAAGCTCGGTCGCGAGTATTCGGGACACCAGGGTTCTTTTGCAGACCGTTGCGCGGCGAATTTCGTCTTCCCTGCATGTGGAGCGAATCATTGTGCTGCTCGAGCGCGGGGCGCTCTATGAACCGGCCTACGCGCTTGGCTTCAATGGCGGATCTCCGCAAGTGGCGCTTGACAGTAATACGGCTACCATCCGGTACCTCAAGCAGGCACGATCGCCTTCGAAAGTATATTTCGACGATCCACAGTCGTGGATTTACGGAACGCCCGACAGCGAACAGCGGATCCTGCGCATGCTTGAAGCGCAGCTCCTGTTGCCGGTGGAGATGAACAGCCGGCTGCTCGGACTGATCAGTTTGGGAGCAAAGAAGTCGGAGATGCCGTATTCCCACGGCGACCTGCAGCTTTTGAGCGCAGTGGCCTCGCAAACCGGGCTGGCGCTCGAGAACGCGGAGCTAAGCGAGACCATTCGCAAGGAGATTGCGCAACGCGAGCGCGTCAATCGGGAGCTGGAAATCGCGCGCGACGTCCAACAGCATCTGTTTCCGCAAAAACTGCCGCGCGTAGAGGGACTGGACTTTGCCGGTTATTGCCGGCCCGCCGAGGGGGTAGGCGGCGACTACTATGATTTCGTGCGGTTGACGAATGACTGCTTAGGCGTAGCGATTGGCGACGTATCGGGGAAGGGAATCGCCGCTGCCTTGCTGATGGCCAGTTTGCAGGCTTCGCTACGCGGCCAGACAATCAAGCCGTGCGAGACGTTGGCGGAGATGGTCGGCCTTATCAACAGGCTCGTGTACGAGGCTTCGGCGGAGAACCGCTACGCAACATTTTTCTACGCGCAATACGATCCGCACAATCGTATGCTGCGCTACGTGAATGCGGGGCATAATGCGCCGATGGTGCTCCGGTGCGGTACGGGTGAGATCATCAGGCTGTCGGAAGGCGGTATGGTGATCGGGCTCTTCCCCGATTGCGAATTTTACGAAGGGCGGGTCGCGCTCGAGCGTGGAGATGTATTTCTGGCGTTTACCGACGGCATCAGCGAAGCCATGAACAGCGCGGATGACGAATTCGGGGAAGAACGGCTGATGCATGCGTTGCGCGAGCACAAGGCACGTACCGCGGCCGATTTAATTTCGGAACTTCTGGATTGTGTGGATCGTTTTACCGTGGGCGCGCGACAGCACGACGATATGACACTGGTGGCAGTGCGCGTGCAATGAATGTTGGGTCGTATGCATCGTTGAAGCGGCTATGGGATTAGCCGGAAGTTCGTGAGCGGAAGCGCGAATAAGCGTAAGACGCGGCCAGTAGCAGAACACCTAACAACACGAAGGCGGAGATGCGATAGAACTTGCTGAGCTGCCAGACGTCCCAGAGATACAGTTTCGCGATTACGATCCCGAGCAGGAAGAGTCCGAGCGCACGGTTCACGAGTGAGGAGAAGCGCATTCCGTAAACCAGCGCGGCGATGCCGTAAATGGCGAGCAGAAAGGAGTCGAGCGCGCTGGTGAAGCTGAAACGGTCAGCCGCTTCAACGCCGGCTGTACTCCAGAGCGCGACCAGCCGCATGGCGGCGATCAGCAGAGCGCCGTGCGCAGTGAGATAAGCGTAATTGCCGAAGCGGCGCGCCGCCGCAAAATGAACTGCCGCGAGCAGGAGAGCGAAGAGAACGAACCAGCCGGGATGATGGGATTCGAACGAAACACCCGCGGCGAGCAGGGTTAGACCGGCAAGGCCCGGAACAAGAAGCAGCCAGTGCTGGCGCAGCGCGATCCCAAGCGATGTGAGGCCGAGCAGCAGGAGATAGAAAAAGTCGAACCACCAGGCGGTGGCGGTGTTGTGCAGCAGCATGGGTGTGAGCAAACCACCGGTGAAACCCAGTGCTGCCATAGCTGCGCTGTGATAGCGGATCGAGAGCAGAACGCCTACCGCGGAGACCAGCACCAGAAAAATCCAGCCTGCTGCCGGAAGGAGCAGTTCGTAATAGGCGAAAGCGGCGTAAACGGCCGCATAGATGGTAGCGAGGCCGCAGCCGGCGACGCCTTGCGTAAAGACGCTTGAACCAGAGCGGTCGCGGCGGCGCAACCACTCGGCGCCGGCAAGCATGGCAAGTCCTGCGAGCACGCCCAGAATCACACGGCCTTCCGCACCGATCCACCTGTTGTCCGCTGCGTATTTAAAGAAGAAGATGATACCGATGGCAAGCGTGAGGGCGCCGGCTCGGTTGACCAGAGTCAGTCCAAGACGGGATTCTACTCTCGGCTTGGAAGGAGCTGTTACCCGCGTACCAGATGATTGTCGTTCGAGAGCTTCGACACGCGCCGCAAGTTGCGCTACCTGCGCGCGCAGCGCCCTTATTTCTTCGTCAGACGACAACTTCGTCGAGCTGATTGGCGGCAACTTCGCTTCGTCCATAACGCCGCGCTACGTAGTTGTCCAGTATCTCGCGAAACTCGGCGACAATGGCATCTCCCCGCAAGGTTGTCGAGAGTTTGCCGTCGATATACACCGGGGCGACCGGCTTTTCGAATGTGCCGGGAAGAGAAATTCCGATATCGGCGTGCTTCGATTCGCCGGGCCCGTTCACGACACATCCCATGACAGCGACCTTCATGTCTGCGACGCCCGTATATTTTTCGCGCCAAAGCGGCATCTGGTCGCGCAGATAGGTTTGAATCTGGTCGGCCATGTCCTGGAAGAAGGTGCTGGTCGTACGGCCGCAGCCCGGGCAGGCAGCAACCTGCGGGGTAAAGCTGCGCAGATTGAGCGCCTGCAGAATCTGCTGGCTCACGACAACTTCTTCGGTGCGATCGCCGTTCGGCAAAGGCGTCAGAGAAGCGCGAATCGTATCGCCGATACCTTGCTGCAGAAGAATGGAGAGTGCGGCGGTGGTGGCGACAATACCTTTCGAACCGAGGCCGGCTTCCGTCAGGCCAAGATGCAACGCATAATCGCAGCGCGACGCCATCATCTGGTAGACGGCGATAAGATCCTGCACATTGCTGACCTTGGCGCTCAGAATGATGCGGTCGCGGCGAAGGCCGTAGCGCTCGGCGTTTTCGGCGCTGCGGATAGCGCTTTCGACAATCGCGCGGCGCGTCACTTCCATAGCATCGAGCGGCTCCGGGAGACGCGAATTTTCGTCCATCATCTGCGTTAACAGCACGGAATCGAGCGAGCCCCAGTTGACGCCGATACGCACCGGCTTGCCATATTCGACGGCGGCCTCGATCATGGTCCGGAAATTGTCGTCCTGCTTGCGGCCGATGTTTACGTTGCCCGGGTTGATGCGGTACTTGGCGAGAGAGCGCGCGCAGGCCGGGTATTTACGCAACAGGAGATGCCCGTTGTAATGAAAGTCGCCAATGATGGGAACGTTGACTCCGAAGTTACGCAGCGTATCGACGATGACCGGGACAGCTTCGGCGGCTTCTTCGGTATTGACGGTAACGCGCACGAGCTCGGAGCCGGCACGCGCGAGCTGCAGGACCTGGTTGACGGTAGCGGCGCTGTCGGCCGTGTCGGTGTTGGTCATGGATTGCACCACGATCGGGTTGGTGCCCCCGACCAGGACGCCTCCAACGTTTACTGCCACCGATTTGCGGCGCGGCGATGCGGCCATCGAATAACCTCCGAAATTACCAAACGAACTTCCATTCTACCAGCGCGGACCACGTAAGTGCCTCATGCTGGTTGAGTTACCATCGAATCGGGCGCGCGAAAACGAGGTCTCTGTGCCGGCCAGGAACAAGCTAGCAGACGAGCAGTTCACGACCATCAGCGGCGTACCGGTCGCGCCTCTGTACCGGCCGGAAGACCTGGCCGGGTTTGATCCCGGGCGTGAACTGGCCACGCCGGGCGAGTTTCCGTACACGCGCGGCATCCATCCGGAGATGTACCGCTCGAAACTTTGGACGATGCGCCAATTTTCCGGATTTGCCACGCCGGAGGAGACCAACGAGCGCTATCGTTACCTGCTGGCGCAAGGGCAGACCGGGCTTTCGGTTGCGTTCGATTTGCCGACATTGATGGGCTACGACGCAGATGACGCGGTGAGCGCAGGCGAGGTCGGAAAGTGCGGTGTGTCGATCTGCTCGCTCGAAGACATGGAGACGCTATTCGGCGGAATTCCGCTGGAAGGAGTCACGGTTTCCATGACCATCAACTCTCCAGCGGCAGTGATCTGGGCGATGTACCTGGTGACGGCGGAGAAACAGGGCGCGGACTGGCGCGCGATTTCCGGCACGCTGCAGAACGACATTTTGAAGGAGTACATCGCGCAGAAAGAGTACATCTTTCCGCCGCGGCCTTCCATGCGGCTCGTGACGGACACGATCGAGTTCGCGACCAGACACACGCCGCGCTTTAACCCGATTTCGATCAGCGGCTACCACATTCGCGAGGCTGGTTCGACGGCAGTACAGGAGTTGGCATTCACGCTGCGCGACGGCATCGAATACGCGGATTGGGCGCTCGAGCGCGGGCTGGCGTTCGACGACTTCGCGCCGCGGCTGAGCTTCTTCTTCAATTCGCATAACGATTTCTTCGAGGAAATTGCGAAGTTCCGTGCGGCGCGCAAGATCTGGGCGCATATCGCCCGCGAACGGTACGGTGCGCGCGAGGAACGCAGTATGAAACTGCGTTTTCATGCGCAGACGGCAGGCTGCTCGCTCACCTGGCAACAACCCTACAACAACCTGATGCGGACGGCATGGCAGGCGATGGCTGCGGTGCTGGGCGGGGCGCAGTCGCTGCATACGAATTCGCTCGATGAAGCGTATGCGCTGCCGAACGAACAAGCCGTCACGCTGGCGCTGCGCACACAGCAGATTCTGGCGTATGAAACGGGCGTTGCTAATACGCCCGATCCGCTTGGCGGCTCCTATTTCATCGAGAAACTGACGCTCGAGACGGAAGCGGCGGCGAACGATTATGTTCGCCGTATCGACGAGATGGGCGGGATGATTCCGGCGATCGAAGCAGGTTTTCCGCAGCGCGAGATTGCGGCGGCGAGCTATCGCTATCAACGGGAAGTGGAGCGGGGCGAGCGAGTCATTGTCGGCGCAAACCGCTTCCAGGTCGAAGAGGACCAGGCGGTCGAGCTGTTGAAAATCGATGCCGAGGCGGGAGAACGGCAGCGAGCGAAGATTCATGCTTTGCGCGCGCGCCGCGATAACGGAACAACAACAAGGGCGCTGGATGCGCTAAGCCGGGCAGCGGAGCACACCGAAAACACGATGCCGCGGATCCTTGACGCGGTACGCGCCTATGCCACCCTCGGTGAAATTTGTGGAGCTTTAAAGCGGGTTTTGGGCGTCTACACTGAAACGACTCACCTCTAAAGTTCAGTCTGATAACCAGGAGGAATGATGAACAGGAAATCGAACAATGGTCTGATCGGCGCAATCCTGATCGGCACTGGTGTTGGCTTAACGGCGGCCGGGCTGGTGTTGGTGATCCCTGCGTGCATGAACTGGTCGGCAGGATTGATGGAGCAGGCGATCCGGCGAGGCCGTGAAAGTGTCGGAAATGCGGCAGCTTCTCTGGGAGAGTTTGCCGGGCATGCGCAGGCGCGCTTCGGAGATGCCGCTAAAACTGCCAAATCCACTACTTCCAAGGCTGCCGGCATGGTGGAGAATGCCGCGCGGCACGTGCGCGAGTACACTTCTTAGGTTAAAGAGCGCCAGGCAAACGGGAATACACCGATCAGCTTTGCCAGAATGTGAAGGATGGCAACGAACCGTCTGGAAATTCTGCAGTCGATGCTTGCGCAGGACCCGAATAACGCATTCGCCCGTTACGGATTGGCGACCGAGTATGCCAATGCCGGCCAGCTTGAACCGGCAATCGCCGAATTTCAAACGCTACTTGAAAAAGACGAGTCGTACGTAGCGGCGTATTATCACGGCGGGCAGGCGCTCGAAAAACTGGGCCGCATAGAAGAGGCACGCACGCTGTATGAAAAAGGACTGGAAGCGTGCACGCGCAAAGGCGATTTGCATACGCGCTCGGAGATTGAAAGAGCGCTGAGCCTGCTGCCGGCTTAGCGGCGAATGAAGCCGCGCGGGCTTTTCCTAAGGCCAAAAACACGGGATGGATATTCGCGGTTGGGAGGAGCGCTACCGTTCGCGGGCGCGGGCGGCGGAAGATTATCAGGCTGCACCAACCCCGCTGGTGATGCAGGTTGCGGGACAACTTGCGCCTGGACGCGCGCTTGACCTGGCGAGCGGCGCCGGGCGAAATGCGCTATGGCTCGCGCAGCACGGCTGGCAAGTGACAGCGGTAGATGGCGCTGCCACCGCGATCGCCGCTTTACGAGAACAGGCCAGAACCGCAGGGCTCGCAATCGATGCGCGGGTAGCAGATCTTAAGCAGCACACGTTTACGATCGAGCCTGCTGCATTTGATTTAGTGACGATCTGTTATTACCTGCAGCGCGATTTATTCGCTCGCGCAAAAAGCGGTGTGCGAGCGGGCGGCGTGCTGCTGGCCATCGTGCACACAACGGAAGGAGATGAAGAGCCGACAGAAAGCAGGCTGCGGCCCGGAGAGCTTGCGCAGTATTTTAACGGTTGGGAAATACTGCATTTGCGTGAAGGCCGCTCCAGCGATACGGCTCACAAGAGATCCGTTGCGGAAATCGTCGCGCGAAAACCTGACGACTAGCGCAAACCCGAATTGATTCGAGGAAATTTCTGCGTTTCGCGATCCGTCCAAACGAGTAAATGAAACGCATCTTCAATTCTCTACCTGTGTTTGTCTCGTGTTTTTTCGGCATGTGCATGGTGCAGCCGGCGAGTGCGCAGGATGAATATCATCATTTCACCGCGAATGTTGGAGGCGGCTATACGTCTGTCGTTGGAAGCGTCGGCAATCGCCTGGACGGCGGAGGCAATTTCCAGGCGGGAGCTGGCTTCAACTTCAATCGCTATCTCGGCGTGCTCGGCACATTTTCATTCAATCAGCTCGGCGTAACGCGCAGCGCTTTGAATGCAATTGATGTGCCCGATGGAAACGGGCGCGTGTATTCGTTGACGGTGGATCCGAAAATCACATTTCCTATCGGCGATCGCGCGAGCTTCTACCTGCTTGCGGGCGGAGGCTGGCTAAGGCGCACGGTCGAATTTACCAAGCCGACGCTGGCACCGACGATCATTGTCGATCCGTGGTGGGGCTACATCGGTCCGGTGCTTGTTCCTGCCAACCAGGTACTGGGTTCGGTCACGCAGGATGCCGGTGTTTGGGACGTAGGCGGAGGATTTAATTTCTCGCTGCCGCGAACGAACATGAAGTTGTATGTGGAGTCGCGCTATTACGAAGGCTTGACCGACAATACTCACACGACGTTAGTGCCGATTACGGTTGGACTGCGCTGGTAAGCCTCATCGCTTGTAAATGACGCCGTTCTTCATGACGAACGACACCTTTTCGAGCACGCCGATATCGTCCAGCGGGTTTCCGGGGACGGCTATGATATCGGCAAAGTATCCGCGTTTGAGCGCGCCGATTTGATGCTGCCAGCCGAGTACGCGGGCACCCTCGACGAGGTCGGCGCGCAGCACATCAAGCGGTTGCATGCCGTACTGCTTCATCAACAAAAATTCGCGCGCCTGCGTGCCGTGCGGGAAAGGCCCGACATCGGAGCCTACGGCCATCGGCACACCGGCGGCGAGTTGCTTACGGAATTCGCGGGCGTGCAGATCGAGCATGTCACGCAAACGAGATGCTGCTTCGGGCGAAGCGGCATGTGCGGCGAAATATTCGGAGATCGTGAACGTCGGCACCGCGGGGATATGTTTCTCGCGCATGAGGCGCATGGTTTCTTCGCCGAGCTGATCGGCATGATCGATTGAGACGACGCCTGCGCGCGCGGCATAGAGCGTACCGGGCTCGCCCGTCGCATGAACAGCGACCGTCTTGCCGGTGCGCGCGGCTTCGTGAACGGCAGCAGCGAGTTCCGCTTCGGTGTATTGGTAGGGCGTCGAAAATTTACCGTCGCGAATTACGTCGCGGCCCGTCTGATAAATCTTGATGAAGTCCGCGCCGAGTTTGAACTGTTCGCGGATTACGGTGACGAGTTGATCGGCGTTGTTGGCGTAAGTCGCGTTCGAGAGCACGTGCTGCTCGGGATTGAAGCGGTTACCGTCTTCGTGGCCGCCGAGGATGTCGACCGCATTGCCGCTGATGCGGAGGCGCGGACCGGGGATGAGCCCCTGATCGATGGCGTTGCGTACGGCGGTATCGGCGGCGCCGGCGCCCTCTGTACCCATGTCGCGCTCGGCGGTGAAACCGGCCATCAGGTCGTCGCGCGCGGCGAGCACGGCGATGATGGTTCGTTGCGGGACGGATTCTTCCACCGTTTGCAGATCTTCCGCGCCGGGATGTAAAAACAGATGCACATGCGCATCGATCAGGCCCGGCATTAAGGTGGTATTGCCGAGATCAATGACATTCGCGCCGGCCGGATGAGAAACAGTCGTCCCGGCTTCGGCGATGCGGTTGCCCTCGACGAGCACTTCACCGGGGCTGACGGTGCGCCCGGCCTCGATATCGAGCAATCGGGCGGAGTGTAGGACAGTTTGGGCATGAAGACAGGAGCAAGCAAGAAGAGCACAGGCAGTTTTCATGAGGCAGCTTCCGGAGAAGTTTGAATCAGCATATCGCCAGAGCGGCTATTCACGTTATCGAAACAGCTTTTTAGAGTAGACTGAGGTACAAAGTATGTTACGTGCGATTTTTTTCCTTGCTGTGCTGAGCGTTTCGGGTCTCGTGCTGGCGGCGGGTCCCACGCAGTCGACCGACATTTCCGGGAAGTGGCACTTTGTTTACCAGACCGAGGGCGGCGAGCGCGAGAATGACGCGATGTTCAAACTCGAAGGGGACCAGGTCACGGGCAAGTATGGCGACGCCGATGTGAAAGGGACATTTAAAGACGGCGACCTGGACCTGGCGTTTCCTTACAACTCGGACGAAGCAGGCATGACTGCAACGTTGAAAATGAAAGGCAAGCTGAAGGACGGGAAGCTGGAAGGCAACTGGCAGTTTGGCGATTACGACGGCACGTTTGTGGCGACACGCGTCGAGTGAATCGCTTCAACGCGGCGCGCAGCACAGGTCCGGGAGCAGAGGTTCAGCCGGTACAAGACCAGCGGAGTCTGCTGGAGGCGGTTCTGGGAGACGGCCGCTTTCTGATTGCTATAACCGGTTTTTCGCTGGCGCTCAGCGGCGGCTTTGCCGTGCTGCAATCCGTTTCCGGGCAGTTGCTTCCGCACGACAGCCACGCGATCGGCATGGATTCGACGGCGCTCGTGCATGCAGGCAATCGCCAGCTTCTGGCATTCATGTTTCATGACCGCGTGGCATATGGCGGATCTTTGATCGCGATCGGCTGTGGTTATCTCTGGATCGCCGGATTTCCGCTGCGGGTTCGCGCAAGCTGGGCTTGGTTTGCGCTGCTAATCTCGGGCGCCATCGGATTTCTGGCATTCCTCACGTATTTGGGACAAGGCTATCTGGACACGTGGCATGGAGTTGCAACGCTGTTTTTGTTGCCGGTGTTTGCGGCCGGATTGTGGCGCTCTCGTCCGAGGGAGTTTTCCATACGTGCGCGCCTGGTTGCACCTGACGTGAACGAGAACGGGCCGGCCAAATGGGGCAGGTTTGTTCTGGCGCTTACCGCCGCGAGTTTGATACTTGCCGGAACCACGATCGCGGTATTTGGAATGATGACGGTATTCGTTCCATCCGATCTGCGGTTCATCGGGTTGGACAGGGCCACGCTCTCGCGACTTTCGCCGATGCTGATTCCACTGATTTCGCATGACCGGGCGGGATTCGGGGGCGGTTTATGCTCGATTGGGAGTTTTCTCTTATTTGTGGCGCGCTTCGCAGAACTGAACCGAAGCTTAATAGAGATAATCGCGGTTATGGGTTGCGCGGGGTTTGGGTGCGCAATCGGTGTGCATTTCGCAGTAGGCTATCTGGACTTTTTCCACTTGCTGCCGGCTTTTATCGGGATGCTGATGTTTGTTCTGGCGGACGTATTGCTCTGGCTTGGCAACAAGAGGTTTACAGCAAGGTCTTCACAAGCGCGTGGTAGGAGCGGGCATCCTGCAGCCAGGCGTAAACGGTAAAGGCGAGCGCGATTCCGGCCAGCAGGCGCCACAGTGTTTCGCGCGGCGTATTGGGCAATCCCGGCAAGCCGGCGATCCAGCCCACGAGCAAGCCGCCAATAAAGCCGCCCACGTGCGCGGCCATATCGATTCCGGGCATCAGGCTTAATACAATTCCGATGATGAGCCACTGGCTGTAGTGCGCGCGGACGGCTTGCGCCAGCGGATCGGCGCGATGCCGCAAGCCCATCGCCAGCATAATTCCCATCATTCCGAAACAGGCAGCCGATGCGCCCAATGAGAGCGCAGCGGGAGACCAAAGCAGGCTGCACAGAAAACCGGTGAAGGTGGAAAAAACGTAGGCGACGATCAGACGGCTGGTTCCGTAGAACTGCTCGACCTCGGTCACGAGGATGAACAGCGACCAGGAATTCATGAGTATGTGAAAAAAGCCACCATGAAGGAAGCCGGCCGTCAGCAGACGCCAGTACTGTCCGGCATGAATCAGCGGCGCGTACTTGGCGCCCAGAAGGACGGCAATCTGCCCACTGACGTCCAGCGTTTTGTGCACCTTATAGCTAAGCGCCACCTCGAGCAGGTAGAAAGCGGCATTGATGATCAGAATAATCACAGCCGTCAGATTGGCGTGCGGAATGAACGAGGCGGCAAGCTGGCTGGCGCGGACGTCGACGGCGCGCGGGCCAAGCTGTACGCCGCAATAAGGGCAGACGCGATCGGAGGTAGTGATAAATGCCCGGCAATTCGGGCACATGCGGCGTTTGTCCAAGAACTCATTGTAGCCGCAGCGTTTTTCGAGGTAGCGTAACGATCTGGGATCGCTTTTCGCCTGATAAAATCGGATTCACATGAGCAACACCGAGCAGGAGCAACGGAAGGGTGAGCCCGCGGCTCTCAGCGAGGCTAAAGTCAGAAACGACTTGTTGCGCATCTGCCACCTGATATACGAGAAGGGTTGGGTGGCCATGAACGACGGCAATATCAGCATCCGGCTCGATGACGAGCGCATTCTTTGCACGCCGACCGCAGTCAGCAAAGGCTTTATCGAAGCGGAAGATCTCATCGTTTGCGACTGTGGCGGGAAAAAGATTGAGGGGCGGCGCGAAGGCACAAGCGAAATGGCCATGCACCTGACAATCTACGAGCTGCGTCCGGACGTTCGCTCGGTTCTGCATGCGCATCCGCCGACGGCGACGGGCTTTGCGGCCGCGGGCCGGGCGCTCGATAAAGCCTTACTGCCGGAAGTGGTGATTCAACTCGGGGCGGTGCCGTTGGCGGCATATGGCCTGCCGGGAACGCCTGCATTGAGCGATGGCATGCTGCCTTACATTCCCACCTACGATGCCATGCTGCTTGAGAATCACGGCTGTACGAGCTACGGGCGCGACGTCTGGGAAGCTTTTTTCCGCATGGAGATGGTGGAGCATTTTGCACGTATTACTTTAGCTGCGGAGATGGCCGGCGGTGCAAAGCCGCTGCCACGCGAAGAAGTTGAAAAGCTGTTTGCGGCACGAACCCGCTATAACGTTACATCGAAAGCAAAGATGTTGCCCGGTATGCCGCTGGTGGCGGAAGACCTGGTCGTTGAAGCCGGTTGAGGGCGCCTGGCATAAATACTTTTTATATTTGTATTCTATTGCATAAAAAAATCTTCTAGGCTAACTTGGTTTTATACAGCGGGGCCCGCATAAAAACCTGACCGGGTTGCGAACGTCGCGCTGTTCCTTTCGGCATGATTCGGCTTCATCTATCAGTCGGCGTCCTTGTAGCGGTTACCAACACCGCCTAGGGACCTGGGAGTCGAGAATTCAGGGCCACCGGCGGGACTACCAAACCAGCCAGGTGGCCTTTTTCGTTGTAAGAGCCACGAAATAGCAAGAGAGATAGAGAATATGTCCAATACGCTTTCCGGCGCCAAGATCCTGTTGAATTGTCTGCAGCGGGAGGGAGTCGAATGCATTTTCGGCTACCCGGGCGGAGTAACGCTGCCGCTATATGACGCGCTTTATGACTATCCGGTGAAGCATGTTCTGGTACGCCACGAGCAGAACGCGGCGTTTGCCGCGCAGGGTTACGCGCGGGCTACGGGGAAGGTGGGCGTTTGCTGCGCGACTTCGGGACCGGGTGCAACCAACCTGGTGACGGGCCTGGTAGACGCCATGATGGATTCGATACCGATCGTGGCGCTTACGGGCCAGGTCACCACGAAGCTGATGGGGACGGATGCATTCCAGGAGGCAGACACCTTCGGCATCACGCGTTCCGCCACAAAACATAACTTCCTGGTGAAGAACATACAGGAACTGCCTCGGGTAATACATGAGGCGTTCTATATTGCGGCGTCCGGGCGGCCTGGGCCAGTGCTGGTTGACGTAACAAAAGATGTTTTCCAGGCACAGGCGCAGTATACGCCGGTAACGGAAATTCATTTGCCGGGCTACAAGGTCTACAGCGAAGGACACGGCGGGCAGATCCGGCGCGCGGCGCAGATGATGTGGGAGGCGGAGCGGCCGTTCGTGTATGCGGGCGGCGGCGTAATCGCGGCCGAGGCAAGCGAGCAGCTAAGAGCGCTGGTGGAAGAACTGGATGTGCCGGCGGTTTGCACGCTGATGGGTTTGGGCGGCCTCGCTTCCAATCATCCGAATTTCATCAGCATGCCGGGCATGCATGGGAGCTATGCGGCGAACATGGCGATGACGCATACCGATCTGATCATCGCTTTGGGTGTGCGATTCGACGATCGCGTGACAGGGCGGCTGGCTGCATTCGCGCCGCACGCGAAGGTAATTCATGTGGATGTGGACCCGGCAGAGATCGGCAAGAACCGGCATGCGGACTTACCGATTGTGGGGAGCCTGCAGCGCGTTCTGCCGAAGTTGACCGCCGAACTGAAGGAGCTTGCAGCGAGCCTGCGCGAGAAGAACAGCAAAGCCCGGCAAGCCTGGTGGCAGCAGATTCGCGAGTGGAAGGCGGAGCATCCGCTGGTTCCGGAGAAGAGCGACCGCGAGATCAAGCCGCAGCACCTGATGGCGGAGATCGATGCGCTCTCGGGCGGGCAGGCGATTGTGACGGCGGACGTGGGCCAGCACCAGATGTGGGCGGCTCAGTTAGTGCGCTTTAATGAGCCGCGGTTGTGGATCAATTCGGGCGGGCTGGGCTCGATGGGCTTCGGATTGCCCGCGGCCATCGGAGCGCAGTTTGCACGGCCCGACAAGCTCGTGTTCTCGATTGTCGGCGATGGCGGCTTCCAGATGTCGATTCCGGAGCTGGCGACGATTGTCAATCATGCGCTGCCGATCAAGATCATCGTGATGAACAATGGGCATCTCGGCATGGTGCGGCAGTGGCAGGAGCTGTTTTATAACAACCGGCTGAGCCAGGTGGAGCTGGCTTCGTTTCCCGATGTGGAGAAGCTGGCTGGGGCATATGGCTTCAAGGGCCGGACGGTGGAGAACGTTTCGGAGTTGCCAAAAGCGCTGCGCGAGGCTGTGAACGAGCCGGGGCCCTATCTGCTCAATGTCAAAGTTGCGCCGTTTGAGAATGTGTTTCCGATGGTGCCCGCGGGCGGCGCGATCAACGAGATGGTGCTGCGGCCGCCGCAGCCGGTGGAGGTGTAAACATGCAGCAGATCATTTCGCTGCTGATGGAAAACAAGCCGGGCGCGCTGATGCGGGTGACGGGCTTGCTGAGCCAGCGCGGATACAACATAGAGAGCCTGACGGTGGCGCGCACGCTCGATGCGACGCTTTCGCGCATGACGATTGCGGTTGATGTGGAGCCGAACATCCGGGCGCAAGTAATCAAGCAGATGAATAAGCTGATCAACGTGCTGCAGGCAACCGATGTGACGGAAGGTCCGGCGGTAAACCAGGAGCTGGTACTGGTGCGCGTGCGAACGAATCAGCAGAGCCGGACGGCGGTGTTGAAAGAAGCGGAAATCTTCCAGGCGCGCGTGGTGGATTCAACATTGGAAGGGTTTGTGCTCGAGGCGACGGGCGATTCGGAAAAGCTGGACGAATTTATCGATGTGATGCGCAGCTATGGCGAGATCGAGGTGACGCGTTCGGGCGTGGTTTCCATGTCGCTCGATAACCGGAAGCTTCGGCTATCGCCGCCAGTGCCGAGAGGCGCGGCTCCCGAAGAAGTGCTGGAGTTGCAGGGTTAACCTGAAAAGGACAAATATGCCAAAGCGTTTTTATGAGAAGGACGGTACTCTTGCGCCGCTCGAGGGCAAGACGATTGCGATTGTCGGATACGGCAGCCAGGGGCACGCGCATGCTTTGAATCTGCGCGATTCGGGTTTGAACGTAGTGGTCGGCTTGCCTGCGACGAGCAAGAGCGTGGCGAAGGCGAAAGCGGCGGGATTGAAAGTGCTGCCCGTGGCGGAAGCGGCGAAGACGGCGGACGTGATCATGATTCTCGTTCCGGATCACGTGCAGGGCGATACGTATCGCAACGATATTGCGCCGCACATGAAAAAGGGCAAGACGCTGATGTTCGCGCACGGCTTCAATATTCACTTCAATGAAATCAAGCCGCCGGCGGATATCGACGTCTCGATGATTGCACCGAAAGCGCCGGGTCACCGTGTGCGCGAGCTGTTTACCGAGGGTGTGGGCGTGCCGGCGCTGGTGGCGATTGCGCAGGATGCGTCGGGACATGCGTTGGAGAATGCTTTGGCGTATGCGAGCGCGCTCGGATGTTTGAAAGCGGGCGTGATCGAGACGACCTTCAAAGAAGAGACGGAGAGCGATCTGTTTGGCGAGCAGGCTGTGCTCTGCGGCGGTGTGAGCGAACTGATTCGCGCCGGTTTCGAAACGTTAACGGCGGCAGGCTACGCGCCGGAGATTGCCTATTTCGAGTGCCTGCATGAGCTGAAGCTGATCGTCGACCTGATCTATGAGGGCGGGCTCGGCTACATGCGCTACTCGATTTCGGATACGGCGGAATACGGCGATTACACGCGCGGGC
Source organism: Bryobacteraceae bacterium (assembly GCA_036557945.1). Lineage (GTDB taxonomy): Bacteria > Acidobacteriota > Terriglobia > Bryobacterales > Bryobacteraceae > Bog-105. The sequence goes on from DATBGM010000226.1 coordinate 33,458, forward strand.
CGCGGATCGTGACGGAGCAGACGCGCGCTGAAATGAAGAAGATTCTGAGCGAGATTCAATCGGGCGAGTTTGCGCGCACCTGGCTGCAGGAAAACCGCGACGGGCGAAAGAAGTTCCTGGCGATGCGGGAGGCTGCCAAAGATCAGCCGATCGAGAAAGTCGGTGCGGAGCTGCGCGCCATGATGCCGTTCCTCAAAAAGCGCAAGGAAGCGGGCGTGCCGCAGGAAGTGGGCGTCGGGGCCTAACGTTCATTTATTCGTGGCGAAGCGCAATTGCCGGATCGATGCGCGCGGCGCGCAGTGCCGGCCCGGCAGTTGCGGCTAACGCAACGACGAAAAGGATCGCGAACGTAAGCAGCAGAGTAAGCGGATCGAAGACACTGGTGTTGTACAGGAGCGAGGCGATCCATTTGCCGCTCCAGTACGAGCCGAGGGCGCCGAAAGAGATTCCCAGCAGTACAGGCCGTAAATTCTGCAGGCTTGCCAGTTGAAACAGTCCGGCAGGATGCGCGCCGAGTGAGAGCCGGATGCCGTACTCGCGGCGACGCGATGCAGTAACATACGCGACCACGCCGTACATCCCGATTCCCGCCAGACAGAGCGCGAGCGCTGCAAACGCCGAAAAGAGCCATGCGGAGAAACGGGACATCCACGTGTTCTCCTGTATCAAGTTCTTCAGAGTCAGGACGCGGACTACCGGCTGGTCGGCATCGCTCAAAGCCAGCGTGGAACGCAAGCGCTTCGCGACCTGCTGCGGATCGTCGAGCGTGCGAACGATGAGCCCGGTGAGAAACGGCGTCATCAGATCCTGGTCGAAAGCGACATACATTTCGGGCTCCACTTTTTCCGAGTAATCGAGATGCGGCGAATTCTCCACCACGCCGATAATCTCGATGCGATTCTTATCCGGTTCGTCGAGTAGAAAACGGCCGACAGGATCCTCGCCGGGGAAATATTTTTCGGCGAAGGCGTCGTTGATAACAACGCGCTTTAGTTTCGAGGCGGAGTCGTGCCGGTCAAAAGAACGGCCGGCGAGCAGCGGAATGCCCATGGTGCGGAAGTAGTCGCCCGTTACCGACTGGCAGATGGGCATCACGACGGAGTGACCCGGGATGCCAACATGCGTACGAACAACGGTGTGGGAGAGCGGCAGGCTGCTCGCGAGCGCCGCGGTTTGCACTCCGGCGGTGTTCTGCGCTTTTTCGAGCAGGCGCAGATAGTGCTCGATTCGCTGCGGCACGTTCTCCGGGTTCAGCGCCCTGGCATCCCAGGAGCCGGTGGGGAGGCGGAGCGTGAGCACGTGATCGGCGCGCAAGCCGTGATCAGAGGACATGAGCCGCACAAGGCTGCGGACAAGCAGTCCGGAATTGAGCAACAGCAGCATGCAGACAGCGGCTTGAAGCGTGACCACGGAATGCAGAAAGCGCTGTGCGGAACGGCTTCCGCTGAGGTTCGCACTGGTGTCGCGCAGACCGGTTGAGAGATCGATCGAAGTGGCGGAGAGAGCCGGCAGGACTGCGCAGAGCAGCGCCGAAATTGCGGCGACGAGAAACGCAAAAAGAAGGCTGTGCGAATTCAATTCAAGGCACGCAAGATTTGGGATTCCGGTTGGGAGCGCCGCGAGCTGCGTACGAATCAGGTACAGTGCAACGGAGACTGCAAAGCACGCCACCACGAGCGCGGCGAGCGCAAGGGCGCCGATTTCGAGAAGCGATTGCCGGATCAGCGCGCCGCGGCTGGCCCCAATGGCGAGGCGGATCGCGTACTCACGATTTTTCCGGATGCCGCGCGCCAGTAACAGACTCGAGAGATTCGAGCAGCCGATCAGCAACAGCCCGGCGGCCATGCCCATCGCGAGCCAGAGCAGGTAGCGCTGATCCGGACCGACTTCCTCGCGCCAGTGCTGTGCGCGCATTTGAATCGGCTTGCGGTCGCCGCCGGCGTTGGTCTCGAAGGACGATGCGAGCGAGTTCAAAAAACCTTGTACACTCGCCAGGGTTACGCCGTTTCGCAGCCGGGCATAGACGCGAAGCCGGCGTTCATCCGGAGAGCGAAACGCAGCCGGAGTGAGCCGGAGTGCGGTCCAAAGGAGAGCCGCGTTATACGAGCCGGGCGGTACGAAGTTTGCCGGCATCACGCCGACGATCGTGTATAAGACGCCGTCAAGGTCAGCGCTCCTGCCGAGTACATGAGGATCGGAGTGAAAGAGATGCTGCCAGCCGCGGAAGCTTAGAAGAGCAACGGGAGCGGACTGAGGCCGGTCGTCTTCGGGCAGCAGAACGCGGCCCAGGAGCGGCTTCGCGTCGAGCATTCGAAAATATTCGCCCGAAACAGCGAGACCGAACACCTGATCCGGCAGGGGAACGCGCGTAATCGTGAAAAGCTCAGTACGCGCCGCGGCGGTTTCGGAAAAAAGATCGCGGCGCAGTGAGATCCGGTGAAATGCTGCCGGGGGAAGCGCGTCCCAATCGGCATGCTTTTCCGAGTACTGAAGCGAGATCACGGAACCGGCATCCGGGAATGTCGCCGGATGCAGCAGCACGGCGTCGAGTACGCTGAAAACGGTCGCGGTCGCGCCGATTCCGAACGAAAACGTGATCAGAGCAGTGATGGCGAAACGTTTGCTGCGCCAGATGGAACGCAGCGCGGAATGAAGTTCTAAAATCATACGCGTTTCACATATTGATCTGTTGCTCTTTATGGCGGTTCAGATACCAGCAAGGCGCATCGTTCATGTGTGGAAAGAGGGAGTGAACGCAGGTTTGCTGCTGAGTATCGCCGGGCAGAAATTCGGTGCTGCGATTCTTTTGCGGCACGGCAAGGACAGTCCTTACGGTAACGCTGCTGAACGGATTTCGGTTTGTCGCAATGCGGTAGCGCAGGATCGCGTAGTCGCCGGCGTAGACAACGGCGGTGAGCACGAGCAGCGTCGCAAGCAGATTTCGTATCAGGCTAAGCATTTGGAAATCCGCGTGGCTCCGAATAGTGAATCCAGGTTTCGGCTCCCAACAGCGTCAACGAAAAACGGTGCCATTGGATGTGCCGTTCACGAACACGCCGCACAAATTGTAACGGCATCAGGAGAATCAGGAGAGCGGCGGGAAGAATGTGTGTGAACGTCAGCAGTTGGTGCGCGGCGAAGTTCTTATCGAGCGCAGCCCCGGCGGTAAAACGTGCAACATGAGGCGGCGCAATCAATACGTAAAAACGGCGCGCCCCCGCTGCAAGGCCGACGAAGGCGAGAACAATTGTCATCATCCAATCCAGCGCTTGGCAGGTGAGGAAGTGACCTTTTGCGTCTCCAGAATCCTCAAAATCTCAGGGTACAGTAGCGGAAGCTGTGGACGAACTGTAAATGTTTTGTAAAGCGGCGCGGAGCAAAAAAGGGGCTCGGCCACAGAGCGTCAGGAACCGATAGAATTCAAGTTACAGTGCAAAAGATCCTTGTCATCGATGACGACGAAAATCTGCGTGAGACGCTCGGGCTCATGCTGGAGCGGGAGAACTTTCTGCCCTTTTTTGCGTCGGACGGAAACAGCGGTTATGACCAGGCGATTTCTTTAAAACCGCAATTGCTGCTCGTGGATTTGAAGCTGCCGGGAATGAGCGGCATCGATCTATGCAAGAATTTGCGCGCCGGACGGGTGCAAACGCCGATTATTGTCTTGAGCGCGATCGGCGACGAAGTGGATAAAGTTTTGCTGCTCGAAATCGGCGCAGACGACTACATCGTGAAACCGTTCGGAACGCGGGAGCTGATTGCGCGGATCCGCGCGCTGCTGCGGCGTACGACGCCGGAAACATCAAAGGTAATCCGGTTCGCCAATGCCGAAGTGGATGTCGAGCGGCGCATCGTGCTCAACCGCGGTGTGGAAGTGAAGCTCGCGCCGGCCGAATACAATTTACTGATCTTCTTTCTTCACAATCCCGACCGTCCTTTGACGCGTGACCTGATCTTGAATTCCGTTTGGGGCTATGAGTCGTACCCGAACACGCGGACGGTGGATGCGCACGTCGTGCGGTTGCGGCAAAAGCTGGAACCCGATGCCGCGGTACCGCGTCATTTCCTAACGATTCACGGAGTAGGCTACCGCTTCTTGCCGTAGCGGCCAGATATGGTCCGCACGGTGTTAGTGGTAGAAGACACGGATCATGTAGCGCCGCTCGAGATTGCATTGAGCGCGCTCCAAGGATTCGCGGTGCGCGTATTGACGAACGGGCGCGAGGCGCTGGAATTGATCCGGTCGAACAATCTCAATCTAGCGGCAGTTGTAACCGATCTGAATCTGCCTTTTGTGGACGGATTCGAGCTGATCCAGGCAATTCGAGGCGAGAACCGGTATGCTGGTCTGCCTATCGTTGTAATCAGCGGAGATACGCGGGCGGATACGCCTGCGCGCGTGGAGGCGCTCGGGGCGGACGCGTTCTTTGCCAAACCGTATTCGCCGGTGGCGATACGCAACTCCCTGGAGGTTTTGCTTCATGCCAGCTAAGTTGTTGCTTACTGTTTTCGCGCTGGCGGTTGTTCCACTCAGCGCGCAACAAGCATCCGATTCGCAGGTACTCGCACAGGTGCTGCAACGCCTGGATTCGCTGGAAAAGCAAAACCGGCAATTGCTGGAAGAAGTGCGCGCCTTACGCGAGCAGGTGCAGAACAGCGATCGAGCGGCTTCGCCGCAAGCGGCAGCGGAAACGCAAACGGCTTCGCTTGAGGACCGCGTCGCCGTGGCCGAGGACCGCATCTCCGAACAGGCGCAGACCAAAGTAGAGGCATCGCAGAAATTTCCGATTTCGCTCACCGGAACGCTGCTGTTTAACGCGTTTTTAAATAGCGGCGCGAATGCAAACTATTCGGCTGATGCTTATGGCCTGCTGAGCGGCCCTGAGCGCGCGGGCGCTACGGTACGTCAAACGCTGCTCGGCCTCAATTTCGAAGGACCGCAACTTCCCGGCGACGGCCAGGTGCGTGGTTCGCTGATGATGGATTTCGGAAGCGGCTACGCGCAGCCGGGTGCAAGCTGGATCCGGCTGCGGCGCGGCAATATCTCGCTCGACTGGAAGAATCGTAGTTTCCTGGTTGGTCAGGAGAAGCCGCTCATTTCGCCTTATCAACCGGATTCGCTTGCGGAAGTGATCATTCCGCCGCTCTCCGGCGCCGGTAATCTATGGCTTTGGCTGCCGCAGGCGCGCTACGAAGAGCGCGTTCATTTCGGGCAGACGAATGGATTGACCGGGCAGATCGCGCTTTTACAAACCGACGAGAAGTATCAAAACGTGCCGGACGAATATGCCGACACTGTCGCAGCCGCGCGCCCCGCGCTTCAGGGCCGCTTTGCTTATTGGCATGCGTTCGACGACACACATCGCATCGAAGTCGCGCCCGGTTTCCATGTCAGCACGTCGCACGTGGCAGGTTATTCGGTTGACTCGCGCCTTGCGTCACTCGACTGGAAAGCGACGCCATGGTGGAAACTGGAATTCACCGGAACGGCATTTCACGGCCGGAATGCGGCGGGGTTGGGCGCTCTCGGAAACGGCTTCTCGATTCTGCCGAACGGAGACATCACCGCGGTACGGAGCACGGGAGGGTGGACGCAGCTTTCGCTGCCCGTTACATCGCGGCTGAAGTGGAATGTCTTCGGGGGTGTGGAGAACGATGCGGCCGCGAGTTTGCCGGCCAATGCGATCGTTCACAATTTCACGTACGCATCGAACCTGATGTACCGTATCGGCCCCAATGTCATCGTGAGTTTTGAGGCGCTGCAAATGCGTTCGCGGCTATTCTCCGGGGATTTCCAAAAACGTAACCATTATGATCTGGCGCTCGGCTATTTGTTTTAACCTGCTGCTCTGGGTTTCGGCGCTACCCGCTGCCACCGTTAGCGGGCGCGTCGAGCTGGCGAGTTCCCGTGAATCCAGCGTACGCAAGGGGAAAGACTACTCGGGTATCGCAGTCTGGCTCGAGCCGGCGAAAGACGATCCGATCGATTTGCCGCGAATGCATGCCGCGATGCTGCAGAAGGAAAAAAAATTCACGCCGCATATTCTCGTAATCAGCCGCGGAAGCACCGTCGATTTCCCCAATCACGACCCGATTTATCACAGCGCCTTTTCAAACTTCGAAGGACAGATTTTTGATATCGCGCTTTATCCGCCCGGCACTTCGCGCAGCGTTCGCTTTAACCGCGCCGGAATTGTGCGGGTCTTCTGTAATATCCATCCTGCTATGTCGGCGGTGATCGTGGTTGTCGACACACCGTTTTATGCAATTACCGGCGAGAGCGGCGAATTCTCCATTCCAAACGTGGCGCCGGGCGAGTACACCCTGCACTTTTTTCATGAGCGAGCGACGCCGGAGACACTGGCGCGCTTGACTGAGCCGGTCACAGTAGACCAGCCTGACATCATGCTTTCCGCGACTACTATTTCGGAGGCAGGCTACTTGCCGGTGGCGCACAAGAATAAATATGGCCGGGTATACCGCACGCCGGCGGACGAAGAGCATCCGTACTGAACACAATGGCCGAAGATCAACAAGGCGGTGGAAAAGCGACCGGTTTGAAAGGCATGTCGCTGTTATGGCGTATTCTGCTTTCCACTTCGATTGCTTTCGCAGTGCTCTTTGCGATTACCGGCTGGACTGTACAGACCTATGCGCGGCGCGTGAGCGAGAGAAGTCTCGAGGAAGAAGTGCGCACGAGCCTCGAAGCTTACCAGGCACTCTGGGCGGCGCGCACGCATGCGCTAGCCTCGATCAGCCGGTTAATCAGCAGCATGTCGGACGTGCGCGGCGCCTTCAGGACAGAGGATCGCGCGACCATTCGCGACACCGCCGGGCAGCTCTGGTCGCAAATTTCCGAACAGGACGACAACGCCGTTTTTCTGGTGCTTGATCCGACCGGCAATGTCGTGGCGTCGCTCGGCGGAGAGTATCCGGACCTGACGATCACCGGTCCGGAGCTGAAATCGGCAATGCGCGCTTTCCCCAAACAGGTGAAAGGTTATCTCACACGCGGCACACATCTCTACTACGTTGTGCTGACTCCCGTGTATGTCCAGGGCGGCCACGGAGAGGCATTGCTGAATATCCTGCTGGTGGCATTCGACATTAAAGACGAGCTGGCGCGCGACCTCAAAGTTTCCACGCACGGCAGCGATTTCGCATTCGCGTGCAGCCGCCGTGTCGTCGCTTCGACAATTCCTTCACTATCAATTCAGGATCTGAGATCAGGACGCGATCTGCAGGGCGGTGTGCGGCGGCTCATGCTGCGTGGCAAAGACTACCTGCTGCTGAGCGTGGATCTGTTGAACATCGATCAAAAGCCGGCCGGGCAGCTTTACATTGTACGTTCTTTCCTGGAGCCGCAGCGCGCGCTCGGCGAGCTGCAGCGCAATGTCGCGCTGATCTGGCTTCTTGTGATTGCTCTTGGGCTGTTGCTGACGTACTGGCTGGCGCGCCGTATTCTGCGTCCCATTCGGAGGCTTGACCAGGCGGCCGGGGAGGTCATCAAGGGCCACTACGAATGGCGGGTGCCGGTAGAGACAAATGACGAGCTGGGACGGCTTGGGCAGACCTTCAACATGATGTGCAGCTCGATCCGCAGCGCGCGAGAGAAATTGATCCAGCAAGAGCGCATTTCCACCATCGGACGCCTGGCAAGCTCGATCGTGCACGATCTGCGCAATCCGCTCGCTTCCATTTATGGAGGAGCGGAGATGTTGATGGACGCGGAACTCTCGCCGGAGCAATCGAAGCGTTTGGCGCTCAATATCTATAAAGCATCGGAACGAATCCGCAGACTATTGCAGGACCTAACCGAAGTTGGCCGGAGGCGCAGCCGTGAAGCGGAGATTTGCAGCGTTGCGGACCTGGTGCGGGCTGCGGTAGAAACAGTGGCGCGCGAGGCGGAGAGCCAGCAAGTGGCCATTCGCATCCAGGTTCCGGAGGGAATCGAGGTGTCAGTCGAGCGCGACCGGCTGGAGCGTGTCTTTTTCAATCTGATTACAAATGCGCTCGAGGCCATGTCGAATGGCGGCGAAATCGAAATCAGCGCACAAGCCGGCAAGCAATTTGCTCTGATCGGTGTCAAAGATAGCGGCCCCGGAATTTCGCCGGAGGTCCGCTCAACTCTGTTTCAGCCTTTCGCCAGTTATGGCAAACGGAACGGTATCGGTCTCGGATTGGCGCTGGCCCGGCAGACGGTTCTGGAACACGGCGGCGAGCTCTGGGCCGATGAACATACCGGATCGGGTGCACTGTTCCTTTTGCGGCTGCCGCTGGTAAAACATGTAGGAACGCTTGCAGAAAGCGCCTGGTCGGCGCGGCGCGGTTGATCTACGGCTTCTTCTTTTTTTTGCCGAACTGATTCAGGATGGAATTGATGCTGTCCTCCGGCGAGGGTTGCTTATTCGGCTGCGCCTTTCCCGGCTGCTGCGGCTGCGGCTGACCCCCGCCCAAGAGCCCGTTAACAATACTGCCGGCGCTTCCGCCCTTGCCGCCTAGCAGTGTGGTCGCCAAACTACCAGGATTGTTGGCCGAGGGAAGCAGATTGTTCAATTTCATCTTCGCTAGCGCGGCTGCGTCCGGAGCAAACGAGGGGTGGTCCATAGTGCCGGTCACGAGCACGGGAATCACAAGCTCGCCTTTATTGTTTGCGAGCGCGGTATTGAGATAGCCGCCGATCTGAGTACCGCCCACAGCCTGGCTGGTAGAACTGGCCAGCGCAGCCGTCATATGCAGATTGAGCGCCTGGTTCACGAGATTCACCGTGCCGTTTGCCGCGAGCGAACCGGCATCGAGAACAGCAGTCAAATTATTTGTCGAGGCCACGCCGTTTACGACGTTCAACGTTCCTGCAAATTTTTTCAAAGCAGTCGCGGAGCCCGATTGCGCCGGCGCGCTGCCGAGGAACTTGCCCACTTTGGCGAGCTCGTTCAAGATGTTTACGTTCTTGAGCTGGCCGTTCGTGACGTCGAAGCCGAGTGTGCCATTGAGCGTTTGTGCCAGCTCATTGCTCGATGCCATAACAAAGCGTACGTTCGCGTCCGCGGCCAGGCTGCCGTAGAGCGTATTTTTAGCAGAGCTCACGGCGGATAGCAGCGCGTTGGTATCGACGCCGGAAAATTTTGCATTCACCGAACAAAGCGGCCGCGCGGGCCGGGTATCGAGCACGATGGTTCCGTTTTCTTTACCGCCGAAAATATCTGTCGTGAACGGCGCGAGCGTCAGGACGCCATGGTCAAGCTTCACATTTGAGTGCGCGTTGTTGAGAACGAAGTCCTGCGCTTTGACCGTAGTTGCAGCCAGTGTTCCCGAGCCGGTCATCTTCTGCAACAAGCCAGCTTGCGAAGGGGCGGCGGCGTTGGCCGGCGGGTTTTTGTCAGGCGGATGTTTGGCGGGAAGCGCTGCGAGCTCTCCCGTATCAATCCTGTCGGCTGCCAGCGCAAACTGCAGGTCCGGCGCGGCGAAGTTCTTAGCCGAGAAGTTTCCGTTCACATGCGTCGAGCCGATGCCCGCCGCCAGATTCGAGATGGCAATTGAATTTTGCGAGAACTGCGCATTTGCCGAGCTGACGGAAAGCGGCTTGGTGAGCGCGGGCGTCGTTAAAGTTGCAGCAGAGATGTTCGCGTTGCCCGAGTAGTTAAGAGCGGACGGATTCGAAACCGGCCCGGCGACGTGGATATCCGCCGTCAGCTTGCCGGTCCCTGAGGCGCCGTTCGCTACATCCAAACCGTACGCCTTGGCGATGTTGAGCAGTTCGGCGATGTTCGCTCCGCTGGTCTTCAAGGTGGCGTCCACATTCATGTTCTTGGTGGTGTACTGTGAGAGCGCGAAATTGCCGGTGAGAGATGTGCTCCCGCTCGAAGCCGTAAACGTATTGGAGCGGACGGTATCCGGGGAGAGCGTGAGATCGAGCTCCGGTACGGAAACCGGCTGCTTGATTTGCCCACCGCTCGCCTCCACCTGTTTCGCCTGGATTGAACCGTTCAGTTGTGGCGCGCTCGCCGGACCCTTTGCCGTGATATCCGCCGAGACAACGCCCTTTACCTGATAGGCCGGATTGAACGCGACACCGAAAGCACCTGCAAGCTTCGCCAGCTCGGTAATGGACGAGTTCTTTGTTGTGACGTGCACATCGAGGATCGCCGGTTTTGGCTGAGCGTTGACAGTACCGGCGAGCGTGAAAGAAGTCGAGCCGAGATCGACCGATCCGGAGCGTACCTGAATCAGATCCTGCGCCCGATTGACGTTCAGATCGTATTTCGCGTTGATCGGAAAATCGAGCTTTGCACCTCGCAAAGTTGCATTCTGAATCTTCAGATCTCCTTTGGCCGAAAGCTGCTCATTTTGGGAATTCACGTCGGCATCGCCCGAAGCAACCGCATCCGTATTGGGTGGCAGCGTGCCTGCCGCAAAACGGTTGACGGCGGCGAGCGACACTTCCTGCAGAGAAATGTGACCATCGATCGGAGTCGCCGCGGAATTGTTGGGTTGTAGCGGGCCAACCTTTCCTTTGAAGCTGAGCAACTGCTTTCCTTGTCCGGGGAGATGAACCGCGAGCTCCAGCCCGAACTTCTTTTTCGGAGCAAAGTCACTGAGAGTGAGATCGATATGATCGTAAACGGCGCGTGGCTGACCGGCTGCCTGATCGGTGATGGCCACTTGCCCGTCCTTGATCTCTAATTTGTTCAGCGAAATTTCCGAGCTCGATCCGGAGCTCTTACTTTGGCCGCCGCCCTGTCCGATTGTGGAGAAATTCCAAACGCCGGAACGGTTGTGGACCAGCTCAATTTGCGGACGGTCAAGAACCAGGCTCTTCACCTCCGGATTTCCGCCGATCAGAGAAAATAAACCGACGCTCACATAAAGCGCCTGCGCGGTAGCGAAGGGACGACCGGTCGAAAACTGCGGAGAATCGGCAACCGTCAGCCCTTCGGCGCGGACCGAGAGTGGAAACAGGCGCAATCCGAGATGACCGATGGTCACCTGCCTTCCGAGCTTCTGCTGCAGCTCGGCCTGTACACGCGGCCGATATTTGTCGATATTTCCGGCAACATACGCCAGAACCGCCGCCACGAGCACTACGATTGCAACGATTGGTATGACAATGTAACGGAGCCGCATAGTCTTTATTAGACGCCGGAATTTTAGCCTCTGGTGTCACGAAAACGATTGGGCGGCGCAAATGGCTTATAACTCGCAGATACCATTGCGTCTACACTGACAGCTTGAGACGATAACAGAAGCAATGGCATCGGCAAGGCAGGTGAACGCAAGTATAGGCGCGCAGCCGTTCCGGATGACGCGGCGCAACCTGCTGTTTCTCGCGGCCGGGCTGCTTGCGGCGGTCTGCGCCTTAGCGGCCTTTCTGTTCCTGGTGGTACGCGACCACGGCCATACAAAAATAATGGTTCACGACCAGGCCGCGCCGGCGGTAGCAAAGCGCGCACAGGCCTCAGCATCTCATCAGCCTTCTACTGCAGTGAGTGGACCTTCTACAAAGCCGGATCGAGCGGCAATTCCAGCGGCGCGAAATGCATTCCAGCTACATAGAGGGAGCAAACCCGAGACCCTGGGACCGCTTCGGTTGAGGCTAACAAGAATCGACCAGGCGAAAGGCACTTACGATGTGAGCGTCATTTCCGGCCGACGCTCCTATTCGCACAGAAATTTGAAGATCGAACAGCCCTTGTGGATAACATTGAAGCGGGGAAGCGGCGCCTTTGGCCTGGTAGTCACAGCGCTCGACAAGGAAGATGCTACCGGCTATTGGATGCAATCGCAAAACTCGCCCCACGTAAATACGCGAACGGCAAGAAAATAACGCGCAACCGGCGTTTCTGCAGTCAGCGGACGCAAACAGGCTCGCTTTGGGTCGTAAATGTAACGCGGAAAGAGCGGGGATGGCCCGCGTAATATCGAGACGGGATCTCATTCGGACTTGCGCCGCAGCCGGGGCCGCGTGCGCGGTTGGTCCTGCTATGGAAGGCCAATCCGGGAACGGTTCCGCGCTTCTTCACCGGCGCGGGCCTGCCGGACCGGTGCTTAGTTTGGGTCAGCAGTGGCGCTTTGGAGGCGAACTTAGCGATGCGGCTGCGTTCCAACCGTCATTTGCAGATAACGGCTTTGATGAAGTGACGATTCCGCACTGCGTAACGCCGCTTTCCTGGCAAAAGTGGAAACCGGTGGACTGGGAGAAAGTCTGGATTTATCGCCGTCATTTTCAAGTCCCCGAAGAATTTAGCGGACAAAGAATCTTTCTGCACTTTGAGGGCGTTATGGCTGCGGCTACGCCGGTAGTGAACGGACATACTCTGCCGCAACATCTGGGTGGTTTTCTACCGTTTCATTACGAGATCACGGATCTTCTGGTGAAAAACACAAATGTGCTTGCGCTGGCTGTCGATTCCAAGTGGCTGAATGTACCGCCGACAGGCTCTCCTAAAGGCGCAAGTTCCATCGACTACCTGCTTCCCGGAGGCATTACCGGGTCTGTTCAGTTGCGCGCCGTTCCGCACATCTTCATCAGCGATGTATTTGCGAAAGCGATGGACGTGCTCGAATCGAAGCGCCGTCTGGAGATCACGTGCACGCTCGATGCCGCGATGATTGTTCCCGGTCCTTTTCGTCTGACCGCTACGCTTTTCGACGGCTCGCGCGCTATAGCGGCAGCATCCGGTGATCTGGCCATCGAACGCACGGGCGAAACGCAAACGAAACTGACAATTACCGATCCCGGCAAAGTCACGCTGTGGGACGTAAACGAGCCGAAGCTATACGACGTTGTGGTGGCGCTTTCCTCGAACGGCAAGCCGGTGCATGAGTATCGTACGCGAGTTGGTTTTCGGGAGGCCCGCTTCGAACTGGATGGATTCTACTTAAACGGCCGGCGTCTGCAACTGTTCGGGTTGAACCGTCACGAACTTTATCCGTACGCCGGGCGCGCGATGCCGCCGGGTGTCCTTCGCAGGGATGCCCAGATCCTCCGTCACGAGTTTAACTGCAACGTGGTGCGCTGTTCCCACTATCCGCAATCGGAAGCCTTTCTCGACGCATGTGACGAATTGGGATTGATGGTCTGGGAAGAAATACCCGGCTGGCAATACGTTGGGGACGACGCATGGCAGGAGCTTGCGGTGCGCGATGTGCGCGACATGGTGCGCCGTGATCGCAATCATCCCTCGGTGATTATTTGGGGCGTTCGGATCAACGAATCGCATAATAATCCCGCGTTCTACCGGCGCACAAAGGAGGCGGCAAAATCGCTTGACGATTCCCGGCCGACGTCCGGCAGCATGGTTTACCATTCGACCAGCGACTGGCTGCAGGATGTGTTTGCCTATGACGATTACCACTCCGCGTCCGATGGCAGCGTGGGCCTCATAGAGCCGGTGCCGGGAGTTCCGTTCTTCTTTTCCGAAGCGGTCGGACAGTTCAGCTATGGGAGCCGCGGTTTCCATAACATTTACCGCCGAGCAGCCGATCCCGAACTGCAGCGGAAGCAAGCCGTCTATCATGCGCAGGTTCACGATCGCGCTCTCGCCAATGCGCGGTATGGAGGAGTGATCGCCTGGTGCGCCTTCGAATATGGCAGCCTGTTGAACGACTACGCTGCCGTAAAGTACCCGGGCGTCGCCGACGTCTTCCGCATCCCCAAGCTCGGCGCCTCCTTTTATCGCGCACAAACGGATCCGAAAATCCGCGCGGTAATCGAGCCTGATTTCTACTGGGACTTCGGTCCGGAAACGCCCTCCGGTCCGGGCGAGCAGGCGGCAATTTTTTCCAATTGCGACCGGCTCGAGCTGAGCATTGACGGCCGTCCTCACTCGGTTCTGCATCCGGACCGCACTGGCTATCCACGCCTTCGTTACGCGCCGTTTTTCGACAATTTGACCTTCGAGGGCTCCCGCAAACCCGAGCTGCGCATTGATGGCTATGTGGGCAGCGCGCTGTTGCTCTCGCGCTCGTTTTCAGCCGACCGCAGCACCGATCAACTGCTGCTTCGCGCCGACGATGCCGAATTAGTCGCGGATGGCTCCGACGCCACCCGGCTTGTCTTCCAGGCCGTTGATAAATTCGGAGCGCCGCGTCCATTCGTCAACGGAAAAGTGAAGCTTACGCTCTCCGGCAGCGGTGTGATCGTGGGCGACAATCCTTTTGATCTGGGAGAGAGCGGCGGCGCAGGTGCGGTGTGGATCAGGAGCGCTGCGGGCCGCACCGGCCTGATACGTATCGACGCCGAACACGCTTCGCTGGGCAAGCGCTCGGTGGAAATAAACGTTCGTTCGGTCTGACCGCTGCTTCTATTTCTTCTTGGAAAACTTGCGTGAAATATCGGGCCAGAACTCGAGCACGAAGCCGCCGATCGCCCCTTCGGCGGTGACTGTAAAGGCGCGTTCAAATGTCAGACCGACGCCGCGATCGGTCGAGGGGTAATACAGATTCGCCACGCCGCCCGCGGCGATATTGCCAAGGATGTTCGAATAATTGGGCTGCCAGCGGCCGTTGTCACCCTTGGTGCGTACCGTCGTAAGCACTGCGTACCAGAGGCGGCTGCCGAAAGAGCCGGTGCCTTTGCGAAAGTAGCGCGGGTCCTGGTGCAGCAAGCTGGGGAAGACGGCGTTGCCGAGCAGAGCGCTGTCGAAGGTGTCGGCATAAGAGGCGCCCCAGCGCTTGAAATACCCTTGCGCACCCTGACCGTATCCGCTGAAATCGTTTTGCCACTGGCTGATCCCGGCATCGGCTCCTGCGATAAAAAACGTTGCCGGATCGAGCGCGGATCGCATGGCGAGCCGGAACTTCTGCCTGGGCGTCATCGGCACGGCGTCGGGAATATTCGAAACGTTGAAGATCGGAATCACGCCGAGGATGCGCTGACGCTCCTGCTGCTTAATCTGTTCAGCCGCGATCTGCTCACGCGTTTTGGCGGGCTGAGGCGGCGTTTTTTGCCGCGTATCCTGCGCGACTCCCGCTGCGGCGGAGAGGAAGAGGGCGGCAAACAGTACAAAAAGGCGCAAGCAACAACCTTCTGCCTCCAGAGTAGCGTGCGCCGTAGCGGCCACCTCATGGTACGGTCAGAACTGCGGGCGTGATTTATGAGACCTTCCACGTTGCAAGCCTCCTCGGCGCCGCTCAGCAGCAACAAACACCTGCTGCGCTGGGTGGAAAAAATGGCCGAACTGACCCGTCCGGCAGCCATCCATTGGGTGGACGGCTCGGAAGAGGAGTACCAGTCGCTCTGCGGGGAGATGGTTACGCGCGGAACGTTCATCAAACTGAACGAGAATCTTTGGCCGGGTTGTTATCTGGCGCGGTCCGATGCCAGCGATGTGGCGCGCGTAGAGGACCGCACATTCATCTGCTCGCTTTCGAAAGATAGCGCGGGGCCAACCAACAACTGGGTCGATCCGTTCGAGATGCGCCGCAAGCTGAAGAGTCTCTTTCGCGGGTGCATGCGCGGGCGCACCATGTATGTGCTGCCCTTCAGCATGGGTCCCATTGAATCGCCGTTTTCCCGCATCGGCGTCGAGCTGACCGATTCCCCTTACGTCGTGGTCAACATGCGTATCATGGCGCGCATCGGCTTGCGCGTTTTTGAGGAAATCGACAAGGACATCAAGCGCGTGGTGCCGTGCATGCACAGCGTGGGCGTACCGCTTGGCCCGGGAGTGCAGGATGTGCCCTGGCCGTGCAACAGCGAAAAATACATCGTGCATTTTCCCGAAACGCGCGAGATATGGTCATACGGTTCGGGTTACGGCGGCAATGCGCTGCTCGGAAAGAAATGCTTTGCGCTGCGCATTGCCTCGAACATCGCGCGCGACGAAGGCTGGATGGCCGAGCACATGCTCATCCTCGGTGTGGAAAATCCGCAAGGCGAAAAGACGTACGTCGCGGCGGCGTTCCCGAGCGCCTGCGGGAAAACGAATTTCGCGATGATGATTCCGCCGGCGGGTTTTGAAGGCTGGAAGATCTGGACGGTGGGCGACGACATCGCCTGGATTCGCCCGGATGAGACCGGACACCTGCGCGCGATCAATCCGGAGGCGGGTTTCTTCGGCGTCGCGCCGGGTACCTCGCCGCACACCAATCCGAACGCCATTGCCGCACTTTCGCGGAATACGATTTTCACCAATGTCGCGCTCACTCCGGACGGCGGCGTCTGGTGGGAAGGATTGACCGACGCTCCACCGGCGGAATGCGAAGACTGGCAAGGCCGACGCTGGACTCCCGCGATCGGCAAGGAGACCGGACGTAAAGCTGCTCATCCGAACGCGCGCTTTACCGCTCCGGCAGCGCAGTCCCCGTGCATCGATCCGAAATGGAGCGATCCGCAAGGCGTTCCCATCAGCGCGTTTATCTTTGGGGGCCGGCGCGCGCAGACGGTGCCGCTCGTTTTCCAGGCGTTCAATTGGAGCGCCGGTGTTTATGTAGGCGCCACCATGGGCTCGGAGACAACAGCCGCGGCGGCCGGCGTGTTGGGAAAAGTACGGCGCGATCCGATGGCGATGCTGCCCTTCTGCGGTTATCACATGGGCGATTATTTCCGGCACTGGCTCAAGATGCAGCGCGAGTTGAGCGCCACGCCCAAGATTTTTCACGTCAACTGGTTCCGCAAGGATGATGACGGAAATTTTCTATGGCCCGGGTTCAGCCAGAACATGCGGATTTTGAAGTGGGTAGTGGATCGCGTGCACAGCCGCGCCGCGGGTAAAGAGACGCCGATCGGCTGGATGCCCCGTTATGAAGATATTTACTGGACCGGTCTGGAGTACTCGCGCGAACGCTTTAACGAGGTACAGGCATTCGATCGTGGAGAGTGGCGAAGCGAAGTCATGGGCCACGAGGAGCTGTTCATCAAGCTTCACGACCATCTGCCGCCGGAAATGATCTACGAGCGCGAACTGTTGATCTGCCGCCTGTAGAAACGGCAAGAGCTGAAAGCGTTTTCGTCACGATCTGGAATAAAATCGACTCGATTTTGCCATGCAAAACGGGTTGCGCTTTCATTCTCGATCAATCATTGATAGCATGTTCTCAATAAATTGCCAGGAGGGTCGTTATGAGACTGTGTCAGTCCATACCTTTTTGGGCGCTGCTCTTTGTTTGCGCGCTCCTGTTTACCACTCGATCGGTATTCGCCCAGGCAGTCGCTAACGCGCAAGTGACGGGTGAAGTCACAGACCCGAGCGGCGCCGCCGTTTCCGGCGCAACCGTCAAGATGACGGAGACCGACAAAGGCATTGCGCACGAAGCCAGGACCGACGCCAACGGCCACTACACACTGCCGAATCTGCCGGTGGGTCCGTATCGTCTGGAGGCGAGCGTCGCGGGATTCAAGACGTACACGCAGTCCGGCATTGTTTTGCAGGTCGGGGACAATCCGACAATCCATATCACCTTGCAAGTTGGCGAGGTGAGCGAAAGAGTGGAGGTGAGCGCCGGCGCGGCCATGGTGCAGACGGAGCAGACTTCGGTTTCGCAGGTCATCAATCAAAAGAGCATTGTCGAGCTGCCGCTGAACGGGCGTCAGCCGACACAGTTAGTGCTGATCTCCGGCGCTTCGGTGGTGACCTCCGGCGGCGACATGACGGGCAGCAAGAATTACTGGAGTTCGACGACCATCTCGATCGGCGGTGGGCAGGGTAACGGCACGAATTACTTGTTGGACGGCGGCAGCAATGTCGACACCATGACCAACGTCAATCTGCCCTTTCCATTCCCGGATGCGCTGCAGGAGTTCAGCGTCGATACCAACGCGCTGCCCGCGCGCAACGGCTCGCAGCCCGGAGGCGTGGTAAATATCGTTACCAAATCGGGCACGAACCAGTATCACGGCGATCTGTTCGAGTTTCTGCGCAACGGCGATCTTAATGCCAGGAACTTTTTTTCGACATCGCACGACGTTCTCAAGCGGAACCAGTTTGGCGGGACATTTGGCGGCAAAATTATCCGAGACAAGCTTTTCTTCTTTGGCGGGTATCAGGGTACGCGCATTCGCAGCGTCTCCAATTCGGCAAACGCTTTTGTCCCGACCTCGGCAGAGCTTGCCGGCGACTTCAGCACCGCCGAATCGCCGACATGCATTGCGGGCGCGACAAAATCGCGAAACATTACACTCCCAGGAACGAAGACTGCGATCAAAAATCAAAAAAATGTGTTCGCATCCGGCATAACGTTCGATCCGGCAGCGCTTGCCCTGGTGAAGTTTTTGCCGCAAACCAGCGACCCCTGCGGTAAGGTGACCTGGGCCGTGCCCGCCATCCAGGATGAGGATCAGGGCATCGGCCGGCTGGACTGGATCCAGAGCACGAAACACAGCATGTTCTTGCGCTATTTCTATACGAGCTATGAACAGCCGGCTTTCTTCGATTCGCAGAATGTGCTTGTCACGGCGGTCCCCGGCAACGACGAGAGTGCACAATCGGCCACGATCGGCGACACCTATACCTTCAGTCCCACCACTCTCAATTCCGTGCATGCAACGTTTACGCGGCGTACCGATTTTCGCGGACCGAATTCGAACTTTTTCAATGCGCAGGACCTGGGCATTAACATCACAACCCTTGTGCCGAACGATTTTCGTCTGAGTGTTTCCAATCCCGGCTTCAATGTGGGATGCGGAACCTGCTCGCCCGGATATTTCAACGTCACGTCGTATCAGCTCGCAGATGATGTCGACCTGATTCGCGGCCGGCACCATATCGCGTTCGGCGCCGACGTGATTTATACCCAGAACAACCTGCTCAGCGGGTATCTGCAAAACGGCAGCTTTGCGTTCAACGGCGTGGGCACAGGCGATTCGATGCTCGACTTTCTGACCGGAACGATGAGCGGCTTTAGCCAGAGCCTGCCGCAGCCGCCCACACCGAGGATGACGATTCCCGCGCTGTATGTGCAGGACACGATTCACGCGACCAAGCGTCTCACCCTCAATGCCGGCCTGCGCTGGGAGCCGATGTTCTGGCCGACCGACCACTGGCACCGCGGCTCGGTCTTTTCCATGGAGAATTTTCTTGCAGGCGTGCACAGCAAGGTCTATCCGAATGCGCCTGCGGGCTCGCTTTTTTACGGCGATCCGGGTGTGAACGCGTCTTTCACTTCCGACCACAAGCTCAACGTTTTCTCTCCACGTTTCGGTATTGCTTTCGATCCGAAAGGAGACGGGCGGCAAACCATTCGCGTCGGTGCGGCTCTCATGTACGACTACGGAATGCTCTACACTTCGCAGCGCAGCGCTTCCAATCCGCCGTTTGTCAACGAAATCGATTTGACGCAGAGCAATCCCGGCGGGTTCAGCGATCCCTGGGTTACGGGCTATAACTATCCCGGCGGAAACCCGTTTCCGCCGACCACGGCGTATTTCCCGCAATACGCGTTCTACATGGTGCTTCCGCAGGAACTGCATCCGATGAGCGTGGCGCAGTGGAACGTCAGCTATCAACGGCAGTTCGGCAGCAGCTTCCTTGCGTCAGTGAGCTATATCGGCAATAAGACCTCGCATATCTGGCTCGGGCAGGAAACGAACCCGGCGGTTTATAGTCCGAGTGTCTGCGCGCAACTCAAGGGCTGCTCGACTAAGAACACCAACCAGCGGCGTGTGCTCAGCCTGCAGAATCCGAGCGAGGGCCAATATTATGGCGGCCTCGATTACGTATACGACGGCGGCAATGCAAATTACAATGCTCTGCTCGTTTCGTTGCAGCGCCGCCTGAGCCCGAATCTGACATTTCTAGCGAATTACACGTGGTCGCATTGCATCTCGGAGGGCGATTTCACACGCGATATCGCCGGGCCCACGTTCCTGAATCCATACAACCTGGCGATGGACCGCGGCGATTGCGGCTTCGATCTCCGCCACATCTTCAACGCCTCGATTGTGGCGAAAAGCTCGGTAAGAGGAAGCGGTATCTGGGCGCACGTGCTGGGTAACTGGCAGATTGCGCCACTGTTGCGAGCGCTCAGCGGCACGCCTTTAACTGTGACGACAGGAAGCGATACTTCGTTGACCGGGATCAACTCGGGCGATAGCCCCGAGCGTCCGAACTACATCGCGGGCCAGGATCCTTATGTTTCCGGCTGGGGCTCGAAGCTGCAGTATCTGAATCCTGCCGCTTTTGTCTCCAATACCCCGGGAACGTACGGGACGCTCGGGCGCAATGTGCTTCGCGGCCCCGGCTATCTGCAACTCGATGTTGCGCTCAGCCGCATTTTCTCCATTAGCGAATCATTCCGGTTCGAGGTTCGCGCCGAGGCGTTCAACGTGCTCAATCACACGAATTTCATCGCACCTGCGACGGGA
Source organism: Bryobacteraceae bacterium (assembly GCA_036557945.1). Lineage (GTDB taxonomy): Bacteria > Acidobacteriota > Terriglobia > Bryobacterales > Bryobacteraceae > Bog-105. The sequence goes on from DATBGM010000226.1 coordinate 53,760, forward strand.
ACGGGAATTCCGGGTATTTCCACGGGTGGCATCTCGCTGAGCCGCAGCGCGTCCAACTTCGGTCAGTTCACGAGCGCCGGAGACCCGCGTATTCTGCAACTCGCCATGAAGCTGTATTTCTAATTTTTCGGCTATACCGAACGAATTAGCTGCCGGGCGAATTATTAGGCGAGTTTAATGTGAACTTCAGGACTCCTTCACCTTGAACTGCCAATATAACCAGTGGAAGCACAAAGTGCTGTCGCTGAGTTAATACAAGGAGATATCTCAAATGAAGAAAATTATGGCCGCTGTTCTGGGTCTCGGACTGCTTTCGGGTACCGCCGTGTTCGCGCAGAACACTGCCCAAAGCACCGATACCAACACGATGAAGAGCAGCAAGAAGCACAAGAAACACAAGAAGAGCACCGACACGACCGCAACGACCAGCACCACCAAGTAAGCTGGCCTTTCAGGTCTTAAAAAAAGCGCGGCGCGGGTCGATACACCCGGGCCGCGTTTTTATTTCTGGTCGTCAAGCCGCATTTTTTGACCGTCCGGCCAACCTCTCCGGTGGCCGCTGTTTCAAGATAAAGGTTTGATGCGCTTTCGCCTCTGGCCTTTTGTCAGCTTCGTGTTCGCCGTCCTATTGGGGCTGGTGGTGCTCTTCGCCTGGTCATTGGCCCGCAAATCCCGCCAAATTGACGCTCGCGCCGCCCATGCCCACGAGCTCTACCAGCGTGCCGACGATGCCATCACGAACATCCGCGGCAACGTTTACCGCACCGCTCTTCTTTCTCACGAGACGACCGGCCCCGCGCCCGCGCCAGAGATTCAGAAGGAGCTCGCTGCCATCCGCGCATCGAGCCAGGCAGATCTCCGATCGCTTACCGGTTTACTCGGGCCAGCACAGCGGAGCAGTCTCGACGCACTCGCTCGCGAGCTCGTTCATTACTGGCAATCTCCGGCGCTTGCCGGCGACAACGAACAGCGTCAGACGGTTCTGACGCTAGCCAAGAAGATCGATGCCGTGAACGAGTCCAGTATCCGCCAGCAGGAAAGTGAAATTCACGAAGACCGGCTCGCTTTGCGCCGTTTTGCCTTTCGTTCCGCGCTGCTGCTCGTCGGGTTATCGGTTGTGATCGCGCTTGCCGCTATCGTTTATCTCGCCCGCCTGGAGAGCCGGTCGGAAGCCGAAAAGAAGCGTGCCGAAGAAGCGGAGTATGAGCTGCGCCGTCTCTCTCAGCAGCTTGTCCGTGCGCAGGAGGAAGAGCGCAAGTCGATCTCGCGCGAACTGCACGATGAAGTCGGTCAAATTCTCACCGGCCTTCGGCTCGAGCTTGGAGCCCTTGCCCCGGTTGACGGCAGGCCTGGTTTTGAAGAACGTGTCAACAGCATGAAGGCACTTGCCGAAGATGCTCTGCGTGCGGTGCGCAATCTTTCTTTGCTCTTGCGGCCGCCCATGCTGGACGATCTCGGTCTGGGGCCCGCGCTCCGCTGGCAGGCACGGGAATTTGCGCGCCGCATCGGCGTACCGATCTCGGTCGATATCGATGGGGACCTAGAGGATCTACCCGAAGCGCACCGCATCTGCCTGTACCGGGTGGTGCAGGAAGCTCTGACGAACTCAGCCAGGCATGCGGCGCCGGCACGCATTACCGTTACTATCAGGCAAACCCGCGATGTCGTCGAAGCAGTCATACGGGACGATGGCCGCGGATTTCCGGACAAAGAATTGCGTACCCAAGGCCTGGGACTGACCGGTATGGACGAGCGCATCCGCACACTGCAAGGCAGCCTGTCCATCTCCTCACGACCCGGCGAGGGCACGGAATTACACATTGCCCTGCCGCTTTATGCCGCTCCAGAAATGCTGAAGAACTGAGAGTTCCTCCCCTGCTTTCCCGCCTTTCTTCCCCTGCTGACGGGATATCGCGGCTGCCGGTCCCACGGTTACAGTAGGTTCAGCCCTGGCAAAACGCTGGCCTGCTCTTCGAGCGTTATGCAGCATCTTAAAGCGGCAGCTTTGCTGTCGGGACCCGTGCTCTTTATCCTTTTTCCGGCGGCTCTGGTCGGAGGACGCTGGGCTTGGTGGATCGCGGGTGTTCTGGCGGCCATCGCCGTCGCCGTGCTGTGGCGTTCTGATACTCTCGTGCTTCGTTCCCTCCGGGCCGAGCAGTTAGAAGAGCAGGCAGTGCCAGGACTCTGCGCGATTATTCGCAAGCTGGCGCATCGCCAGGCCATGTCAACCCCGTGCGTCTACGTGATCGAAGACGCTGCACCGAACGCTCTGCTTCTCTGCGGACCGGCGGGAGTCTCCCGACTTATCCTTACTGCAGGTCTTCTGCATGCGCTGAGCAGCAACCAGCTTGCCGCAGTTATTGCACATCATATGAGCCTGGTCAAGAATACCGCCGCATTTTCAATGACGCTGGCGGCTCTTTACGGGCTTGTGCTCGAGCGAATCCCCGGGACGAAGTTTCTGCGCAGCGCCTTGCTTCGCTTCGCCGCTCCGCTCTCGCTCAAATTGCAAGCCGATGCCGCTAGCGCACATCTTATCGGCGATCCCGGACCGCTGCTGGAAGCTCTCAAGAAAATTGCGTCCGCTCACTCAGGCAGGTATGCCGTAGCCCTGAGCCATCTCTTCCTTTACCATCCGCTCGAACCGAACATTCTTAATGAGCGGTTGTCCCGGCTCGCCTCGCTCTCACTCCGGCCCGTTCTGAGCTCAATCGTCTAGTGGCTTGTTGAAAGGCGTTCAGCTCGAGATGACGGCTGAAACGCTTGGCGTGCTTACCGATATTGCAGGATTTGTCATCCAACCTCCTGTTCTGCCGGTTGCAGCCGGCACGATGCGCAAGTCGTGGTGCCATTCCCGCGAAGATACATGGCCTGGCGCACGAAGCGTCAAGCGATTGCCGTCCGCTGCGTCCGCAGCGTCACTCGCTGCAGTTTTTTTGCGGTCTCGAACCATCGCTGGTAGTCTCAACGCATGACCGCACTCCGTCTGCTTAGTAGCGCAAAGGGCGCAGGATGGGCGCCGCCCGGCAACAACACAAGCGCACAGCCGGTTGGCGGCGTCGTGCGCGTTTCAGCGGGAGCCGCAACCGTTTTGCGCGTGTTGCTCAGTGGCGCGTTGCTGATCACTATGCTCGCGGCACAAACACCTGCAAAGAGAAAGACTGACCAGGAAATTCAGGCATCTATCGAAGCGCACAAAGGCGATTTCGACTATCTGCTCGGCGAGTGGGAATTCACGTCGGTTTCGAAACAACATGGGCCAGGGAAGGGTTTTTGGACGGCCGTGCGTCTCGTCACCGGCCAAATTCTCGATGAATTCCGCATCGTCGGCGATAACCATGAAACCTGGTACGTCACCTCAACATTGCGTTCCTATAACGCCGGGCTCGATCGCTGGGAACTGGTCGGCATGGTGGAAGGCGGTGGGTTGCAGGACGTGGGAACCGCGCAGCGGGTTGGCGACGAAGTCCACATCGAGCAGAAGTTCGGCGTCGCCACCGGAAAGACCTCGATCCTGCGGATTCGCTACTACAACATCCAACCCGATCGCTTCGCCTGGACCGCTGACCGCTCCATGGACGGCGGTAAGACCTGGTCCAAAGAAGACCAGAAGATTGAAGCACGCCGCGTTGGCCCCGCGCGTTCGCTCGGTGCGCTGGCGCCCGCCAGATAGGGGTGCTGCATGCCGGTAGATGAAACCGCTCCCCAAGACCCTAGAGCCGAGTTCATCAATGTGTCGGTGTGGCACGGCTCGCTCGATCGCGCTCGGGAAATCCTCGCCGCGCATCCTAATGTCGCGAGCAGCGATATCTATACCGCCGCGCTGCTCGGAGACGATAAAGCAGTGGCGTGCTTCCTCGCCCAAGATCCGGAAAACGCAACCATCAAGGGCGGTCCACGCAGGTGGGACGCGCTGACGTATCTCTGCTTCTCGAAGTTTCTGCGGCTCGAGCCGGCTCGCACCGACGGCTTTCTCAGGGCCGCTGCGGCGCTGCTCGATGCGGGTGCCGACCCCAACACCGGCTTCTTCGACGAGAACCACCAGCCCAGGCCCGAATGGGAGTGCGCGCTCTACGGCGCCGCGGGGGTGGCTCATCACCCTGAGCTGACCAAGCTGCTGGTCGAACGCGGCGCGGATCCCAATGACGGCGAGGTCGCCTACCATTCGCCGGAAACGCTGGATAACAGCACCATCCATGTCCTGGTTGAGAGCGGCAAGCTGACCCAGGACACCATCGGTCTCATGCTCGCCCGCAAGTTCAACTGGCATGACGATGAAGGTGTGCACTGGCTCCTGGAGCACGGTGCGGACGCCAATTGGCTTCTGTGGGGTGGCCGTCCGCTGCACTGGGCGCTCCGCCAAGGCACGCCCATCCACTACTTCGAGTGGCTTCTCGATCACGGCGCGGACCCTTTGCTTCCGAACAAGAATGCGACGACGGCGGTGGCCGAAGCTGCGCGCCAGGGCCGCGCGGACGTGCTCGAACTGTTCGACGCACGCGGTGTTAGCACCGAGCTCGAAGACGATGATGCGTTTCTTGCAGCTTGTGCGCGGGCGCACGAGGCCAAGGCCCGTAAGCTGGCCGTTAAAGACCCCTCGTTAGTGACGCGCATGCAGTCCCAGAATCCCGGCATGCTTGCCGATTTCGCGGGTGCGGGCAATGCAGCCGCAATAGGGCTGATGCTGGATCTAGGCTTTGACCCTGGGCTGCCGCGCAAAGAGCCCGCGTGGGTTGCCGGGGAAACGGCGCTCCACGTCGCGACTGCGCATGGCCGACTGGCCACGGCCAAGCTGCTGATCGAGCGCGGCGCGCCACTCGAGGCAAAGCGCCACGGCGGCTTGACCGCGCTGGGAGTTGCTTTCCTTTGCCTGGAGCAACAATCGGAATGGACGCCAAATGAGTACACGCTGCCCATCGCCGAGGCGCTGATCAGGGCGGGAGCCGGCGTGGAAAATGCCGGGCTCACTCTCACGGCAGCAGTATGTCTCGGGCGTAGCACGGACATCATGCGCCTCGCGAGGGAAGCCGGCGCGGAAGAGAAACAGAAGGCACTGGCGGCGGCGGCCTATAACGGCAGGCTGGACGCGATCGATGCTGCCATCGCACTCGGCGCCGATCCCAACACACCGAATGCGGGACTCAACCCCAACGCCACTGCGCTGCACAATGCCGTTTGCTCCGGATCGCTCACCGCCGTGCAGAAGCTTCTAGAGGCAGGAGCCAGCCGCGATGCCAAGGACGGCTCCTACAAGGCCACGCCGCTCCAGTGGGCGGAGTATTTCGTGCGGGAAAGTGCCGCCGATAAAGTGGAGTACTTGCAGCGCGCGGGCTCCAGGCCGAAGCAGTACGCCGAAATCGCCGCGTACCTTCGCACAAACGAGAGGCGCTCTTGATAGCAACAGCGCGGGAGACGAACGAAGGGCAACATGAGAAACGGAACCAATTAGAATTCCGGCAAAATCGACAGGACTGGTCGTAGTTATGGCTACCGTCACATGGGCCGGGAATCTGGACGCGGCAGTCCATTGAGACCCCGGCACGATCTCGTAGCACAACTTTCGAATCGATAGCCGTTCTCGTCTGTAACTCCCAGGTCTTCGAATTTTCGAGGCGCATCAATCCAGTCTTTCGGCCAGCCATGGAAGACAAAATCCCGTAACAGCCGCGCCATGTTTTGTCAAAAATATTCCGACAGCAAAACGAAGCGAAGGCGGCTGACCAGCAACTTAGCTTATTTCGGAAGTTGAGAGAAGTGGATCAACAAAAAGGCATTATCCGACCAGACTGACGAAATCATCGCTGCTACATCTGCAACATCTGCAACAT
>DATBGM010000227.1:0-4723 GCA_036557945.1 Bryobacteraceae bacterium
CGGAGGATGTTGCGTTTGATGCCGTAATCGTAGGCGACGACGTGAAATTGCGCTTCCGCCGCCGGCTCGATTTTGTCGGACGATGAGACGGGCGCAACGCCTTCGGTCCAAGAGTAGCGGCCGGGGGTGGAAACCCGAGACACCAGATTTTGCCCCGTCATTGACGGCGCTTTGCGAGCTTTCTCGACCAGCACGGCATGATCGTGCTGGCCGACGGCGATAACGCCGCGCAGCGCACCCCGCTCCCGCAGAAGGCGTACCAGCCGGCGTGTATCGATCTCGGCAATCACCGGGATGCCGTGCCTGGCGAGAAACTGCTCGGCTTTTTCGCCGGAGCGCCAGTTGCTCGCGATCGGCGAAATCTCGCGCACGACAAGTCCCTCAATGTAGGGGGCGGCGGATTCGATATCGGCGACGTTTGCGCCGTAGTTGCCGATCTGCGGGTTCGTGAGAACGACGATCTGACCGCAATAGGAGGGATCGGTGAAAATTTCCTGGTAGCCGGTAATGGCGGTATTGAAAACGACTTCGCCCGTTCGCTCGGCAGGCGCACCAAAGCTCGTGCCCTCGAAGACTGTTCCGTCCTCCAGGGCGAGAACTGCTTGCTCCAACTAGTAAGCTCCTCTAAATTTGGAAGACTGCAGGAATCTGCAGGAGATCAGCTTTCGGTGGGGCCGATCACTTTATTGTACTCTTTGCCTCGCTGAGAAGGCGCGGGCTCATCGTTTTGTAAATCTTCGCCTGGCTGAGAAGGCGCGGGCTCATCGCTATTAGAACATGTTTGTTCCGGCGATTCAACGATGCCCGCCGCCACCGAAGCCGCCACGCGCTCCGCCAACGCTTCCGTGCCAGAAACCGCCGCCGCGGTAGGCTCCGCGATTACCGAAACTGGGGACTCCAACCGCTCCCCGGCCGCCATAGCCGCCTCGATACATGTAACTGCGGCCATTGCCGTACCCTCTATACCCGTAGCCGTGATAGCCGTAATTCCGATAGCCGCGGTACGGATAGCGATAACCGTAGCCGTGATAGGGAGCGTAGTAGCGGCCGTAAAAGAAACCTGGATAGTAGCTCGAATAAAAGCCATACGCAGACGGGTAGCCGCAATACGAATAGCCGTACCAGTAAGGACCGCAGGCGTACGGGTACGGATATACATAGGGCACCGGATAGGGCGCAACCGTAATGCCAAATCCTATTTGAGCCTGCAACCGCGCAGGACTGACGAGCATCGCGATCACAAGCGCCGCCGCGCAGAACAGGGATCGTTTCAGCATAGTGCGTACGGAGCCTCTTCTTCTATTGGACAACGTTTCCGGTGCGATGGTTCGGTTCGTGCGTTCAAATAGAAGCAGCGAATGTTCGCCCAACTGAATCACTGGATCTTCATAGCGGTTACAGCAGTAGACGCGATTCTGCTGCTGCGCGTGTTGCAGTTGAAACTGCATCGCACGTACCTGTTCATCACGCTGGCATGTGCGCTCACGGTTTTCTTCGATGGTGTGGCGCTTTGGCTTGGGCCTGAATCGAACGAGAACCTGCAGGTTTTTCTCTATTCGAGATTTCTTTACGTCTTCATTCTTCCGGCAGCCGCCTACGACGTTTGGGAAGAGGTGAAGACGCAGATCGCGCAGATACGGAAATTGGCCGCGCTGCGTCTGGTGGCGAGTCTCACGCTGGCGTCGATCTTCGGCTTGATTATCGCCGCAGTAGCGGGCAGAGAAGAAGGGGGTGATGCTCTGTTCGATACCTTTGCGATCATTCTTTGGGCTGCAGCCTCGACAGCAAGCCTGGCTTTTCTATGGTCGATGCACCGGGTTCTGGCCGCGCAAAAAATCACGACTTCGGGAAATACAGCTGTCTGGCTTGTTTATTTTCAGCTGTTGCTTGCTGCGGAAGTGCTGACATGCTTCCTGTTAATTGCGGGACGGGCGTTCAGCACGGTTGTGATCGACAGCCTCGAATTTTCTCTTAATCTCTATCAGATCTCTATCACGATCTGGTGTACCTGGAAGCTGAGGGGGATTGCTTCCGGAGTGCCTTCGACTCCGGAAAACGCTAACTTCTAGCCTGGGGCGAAAGAGCATCGCGCTACCTCCGGGCCAGGAAATAGTGGACGGCTGGAGTTACTAAGAGCGATAGCAGCATGGATGCAAGAATTCCTCCAATAACGGCAATCGCGAGCGGCTGCAGCATCTGCGAACCGGCCCCGATTGCGAGCGACAACGGAATCATGCCGGCTACGGTAGCGAGCGCGGTCATCACGATAGGCCGTAACCGGCGCTCGCCTGCCTGAATCATCGCCTCACGTGAAGTTGCGCCGTTGCGACGCAAATTCTGGTCCGCATCGAGCAGCAGAATTCCGTTTTTGGCCACAATTCCGACCACCATGATCATTCCCATGAACGACGAGATGTTGAATGTCACGCCGGTGATCCACAAGGCAAGGAATACGCCGGATGTGGAGAGCAGCGCAGAAGCGAGGATCGCCACAGGGGCAGCGAAGCTGCCAAATTCGAGCAGCAGCACGATGAAAAGGAGCACGATAGCCGCTGCCAGGACAAACAGCAGATCGTGAAACGACTGCTGCTGCTGCTGATACAGGCCGCCGTAGAGGACGCGGATGCCAGATGGAATGTGCAGCGCCGCAACTTTCTTTTGCACGAGCGCGATGCCTTTGCCCAGGCTCATGCCCTCGAAGCGGCCGGTCACGGCGACATCGCGCTGCAGATTCTCCCGCCGGATTTCCGCCTGCCCCGGGTCATTCCAGATGGTTGCAAGCGTTCCGAGCGTTGCCACTTTGCCGGTGGCGCTGACGAGCAGTGTGTTCTGAATTGCATCGAGTGAGGCGCGCGTCGCCGGTGGAAATGTGACGCGCAGCGTATAAGGACGATTGTTCAGCACCATCGGCACAGTCGCCGGTTCTCCCTGAAAAATCGCGCTCGCGTCGAGCTCGATCTCCTGGGGCGTGAAACCAGCTCTGGCGGCCACGCCGCCATTGACCCGGAATGTTATCGCCGGACCGCTGATCGTATCTTCGATTCCGTTTTTCACATCCTTGACGGTAGGAATCGTTTTTATGGTGTCGGCCACGCGCGGCGCCCAGCTTTTGAGCAGATCGAAATGCTCCGAGAATAGTTTGATTTCGATCGGATTCGGCGAACTCGTCAAATCTCCGATCATGTCTTCAAGTAGTTGGTGAAAATCGCAATCGAGCTGCGGATATTGCTTGTTTACTCTCTCGCGAATATCGGCGATCACTTCTTCGACATCGCGGCTGCGGTTTGGTTTGAGCAGCACGGAGATATCGCCTGTATTCGCTTCCGTCACGGCAGCCAGGCCGAGCTGCAGTCCCGTGCGACGGGCCGTGCTCGCCACTTCAGGAATCGAATGCAGAATCCGTTCTACTCCGGTGAGCACGCGGTTCGTTTCGGCGAGCGATGAGCCGGCCGGCATCAGATAATCGAGCACGAAGCTGCCTTCGTCCATCGCAGGCAGCAGATCCGAGCCGAGCGCGCGATAGCAAAGGAACGACATGCCGATCACGACAACACAGCCGAGCGCAAGCGCCGCAGGATACGCTAACAGCGCCTTTACTGCACGTTCATACCATCCGATCAGGCATATCATCACGCGTCCATTTCTCTGTTCGCGCGCGCGCTCGGAACGCAGGAGTAAATGGCTCAGCGCGGGAGTCCAGGTGAGCGCAAGAGCGAGCGAGGTGAGCAAAGCCGCGGCCACCGTGATGGCCAGCGCACGAAAGAACGTCCCCGTTACTCCTGTAATCGTGATCAGCGGCAGGAAAACGACGATCGGCGTCACTGTCGAGCCCACTAGGGGCACGCGGATCTCGCGCAGCGCGCGCCGGATCGCTTCGGCACGCGTCTGGCCCGCTTCGAAGTGCATCACGACGTTTTCGACAACTACGATGGCATCATCGATGACGAGCCCCACGGCCGCGGCCAGGCCTCCGAGCGTCATCAGGTTGAAACTCTGGCCGATTATTTTGAGCACGATGAATGTGATGGCCATCGTGACCGGAATGACCAGGCCGGCCACGATCGAAGTTCCCCAATCGCGCAGAAAGAGGACAAGAATGATGGCGGCAAGAATGACACCGACAAGGATGGCGTCGCGTACGCTCTTCATCGAAGCGCTCACCAAATCCGACTGATCGTAAAAAGGCTCGATTTTGATTCCCGCCGGCAGCGAGCGAAGCAGATTCCCCACGGCTTTGTGCACTTCGCCGGCGACAGCGACGGTATTGCTGTCCGGCTGGCGATAAATGTTCAGCAGCACGGCAGGCTTTCCATTGGCGGTGACCACCGTGTACACCGGTTTTACCGACGGACTCACCGCGGCGATGTCGCGAATGCGAATCGGTGTGCCGCCCGGTGTTGTTCTTGCCACGATATCGCCAATCTCGGCCGCCGAATGCACCTGGCCGCTGACGAGCCCGAGAACGAGTTGGTGATTATGCTCGACGAGGCCCGGCGAATCGACCAGGTTGCTCCTGGCGATAGCATCGAGCAGGTTTGGTACGGTGATCTGAGACTCGACGAGCTTGCCTGGATCGGGCTGTATCTCGAATTCGGGCTCCTGTCCTCCCTGGATGACAATGGTCGAGACACCGGGCAGCCGGTTCAACTGCGGCTTCACCACGTAGGTCGCAAGCTGCCAGAGTTTCGTCGGCGCGACTGTGTCGGAGGTCATGCTGTACCCG
>DATBGM010000228.1:0-14783 GCA_036557945.1 Bryobacteraceae bacterium
GTGGGCGACGTGACCACGCAGGTCGAAGTGACCGGCGCCGCTCCCGTCCTGCAAACCGAAAATGGTTCCGTCGGGCAGGTGATCAATTCGCATGTGATCAACGATCTGCCGCTCAACGGCCGTAACTATACGTTTCTGGCGCGGCTGGTTCCGGGCGCGACTGTCGGCCAGCCGGAAGGACGCGGATTAAATGCGAACGGCTGGTTCGCCGCAAACGGAACGCGCCCGGCGCAGAACAATTACCTGCTGGACGGCATAGATAACAACACGAACGACATCGATTTTCTGGCGGGAGCGGCTTATGTGGTAAAGCCGCCGATTGACGCCATCAGCGAATTCAAGCTGCAAACGAGTTCGTTCAGCGCCGAGTTCGGACGCGCGGGCGGGGCTGTGCTGAATGCGACTCTGAAATCCGGCACAAACCAGTTCCACGGCAGCGCTTGGGAGTTTCTGCGCAACGACAAGCTGGATGCGACCGACTTCTTTCTGAACGCGGCCGGACAGCCGAAGGGTGCATTCAAGCAGAACCAGTTCGGTGCGGCGGTAGGCGGCCGCATTATCAAAGACAAGCTGTTTTTCTTCGGCGATTACGAAGGCACGCGCATTCGCCAGGCTGTTCCCGCAACCGGATATACCGTTCCGACGCTTGCCGAACGCGCCAGCGGCTTTACCGATTTTTCAGACCTGCTCACTCTGCAGAGCGGTTCGCTTACCGATGCCACCGGCAAGTCGTACCCGCTCGGCACGATCTTCGATCCGGCTACGACACAGAGCATCGGCAACGGCCAGTACGTTCGCGCGCCATTTCCGAACAACATCATTCCTGCGAACCGGCTGGACGCGAACGCGGTAAAGCTGCTCAGCCTCTATCCGCTTCCGACTGGCCCGGGACTGCTCAATAACTACAATGTGAATCGCAACTCCACGACTGACGTGAATTCGTTCGACGTGCGCATGGACTACAACATCTCGGAGAAGGATCAGATCTTCGGTCGCTATAGCTGGTCGCATAGCCCGAGCTATCTGCCGCCGCCGTTCGATGGCTTTGCCGATGGCGGCGCCTTCGGACAGGGCCAGCAGAGCGTGAACACCATGGGCGCGGCACTCAGCTATACGCACTCCTTTCAACCGACGCTGGTGAATGAAGCGCGTGTCGGTTTCAACCGCGAGCACACTACGCGCGCGCAGGCATTTGCGGACACCGAAGGTATCCCGGCGCAGTTTGGCATCCAGGGCATTCCGCAGCTTCCCGGCAACGGCGGGCTACCCTACTTCAACATCGGCAACTTGAGCCAGCTCGGCTCGAGCCAGTGGCTGATCGGCGACCGCTACAGCAACACGCTGCAATTTACCGAGAATCTGACCAAAGTTTATAAGACGCACACATTCAAAGGCGGCTTCGAAGCGCAATCTATCTCCGCGCCCTGGCTGTCCCCGCCGTATTCGCGCGGTGCGTTTACGTTTAACGGCCAGTACACTACGATTCCGAATCGCTCCGACAGCAGCACGGGGCGCGCGCAATTCCTGCTGACTCCGAGCGGTCCGCTGAACCTGGGCGGCGCCAACAGCGTGTCTGCTTCCAATTTCGGGCCTGTTGCGATGACGCGATCGTATTACGGCGCCTTTTTCCAAGACGACTGGAAGGTTACTTCGAAGCTGACATTAAATCTCGGCTTGCGCTGGGATTGGTTCAGCCCAACCGGTGAAAAATATGGGGCCCAAGCCAACTTCGTTCCGGCCGCTCCGGGCAGCGCGCAATACCTGATTCCGGCCAGACGCAAAGGCGATCCCGAGCTTTCGCCGAGCTTCCCGCCGCTACTCGCCAAGGACGGCATCAATCTGGTCTACACGGACGCCTACGGATCGGGCCTCAGCGAGGTGCAGAAGACGAATTTTGCGCCGCGTTTCGGATTCGCCTATCAGATCACTCCGCGGTTAGTGGCGCGCGGCGGCTACGGCCTCTATTACGGAGCATTCGAAAATCGCGGCGGTTATCCGAGTCTGGGCTACAGCTACCCGTTCCAGTACAGCTTCAGCTTCCCCGCCAATGACGCGGTGACGCCGGTCACCTATCCGAACGGCACGATCGCCACCATCGAGAATGGCTTATCGAGCGTGCCGCTCAATCCCACTTCGGTGAATGCCCAGGGGCTCACCCTGCGCGGGATTCAGCTCCACTACCAGACGCCCTACGTGCAGAGTTTCAACATGACACTGCAATACCAGTTGAGCAGCGCCGATTCGGTGGACGTCGGATACGTGGGTTCGCTCAGCCGGCATCTGGAATCGTTTATCGGAACAAACATACAAAGCTTGCTACTGCCGCTGGGCACTAATTCGCAGAAATATGTGCCGTTTCCCGATTTTGCGCGCGGCTCTTCCTTTGCCGACACGATCGGCGTCGCCAATTACCATTCGCTGCAGGCCAAATATCAGCGCCGCCTTTCGCAGGGGCTCAATGTGCTCTTCTCGTATACCTTCGCCAAAACGCGCACCGATGCCGGCGATCTGCTGAGCGGCGGCGGGGTAGCCGGTTATCGCGCTCCCTACCTGCCGGGCTGGGGCATTCAACAGGACATGGGGCTCGCGCCGTTCGATATTCGCCACGCCGTTTCCGCTTCCGGCAGCTACGATCTTCCCTTCGGGCGCGGCCGGAAATACATGAACAGCTCCAACTGGTTCACGGAATTGCTGCTCGGGAACTGGGGAACGAATTTTATCCTGACGCTTTACACCGGCCAGCCGCAGACGATTAATTGCGCCACCTCGACCGGCGCGGGTACGGGCTGCTATGCGCTCTATACAGGCGTCGATCCCTACAGCGGTCGGCACGACGTTTCGCAATTCTACAATCCCGCAGCATTCACGACTCCGCCCGCAGTTACGCAGGTCGGCCAGACGGATTATTCGCCGCTGGGCGGCGGGAACACCCAAGTCTCCGGCCCGCCCATGCGCCGGCTCGATTTTTCGCTGTTCAAGACATTTCCCGTGGGCGAGACCATGCGCTTCGAATTTCGTGCCGAATCGTTTAACCTTACCAACACGCCCGCCTTCGCGCAGCCGGGCAGTTTAAACTATCTCGACACGAAGAACTTCGCCCGTATCACCGCCACCCGCGATGCACCCAACGATGCGCGTGAGCTGCAGTTCGCCTTAAAGTTCTATTTTTGATATGAAGCAATGAGGCTGGCGGTTGTTCTCGGATTAGCAGGCTTGATGCTTGCCGCGCGCGCCCAGGCGCCCGATCCGAAAGCTGTAGCCGCCGCTCTACCGCAGCTTGAAAGCGCCTGGAAGGCCGATCCGCAGAACTATACAAGCGGCTACAACCTGGCGCTGGCATATTTTGAGACTGGTGCGCTCGCAAAGAGCCGCGCCGTAATCGAAACGATGCTCGCGCAGCGCGACCAGGCGGAGTTGCATAACCTGCTGGGCGATATCGAAGAAGCGGAAGGGCACGTGAATGAAGCGGCTCACGAGTATGAGCGCGCGGCCAGGCTGGACCCATCCGAGAAGAATGTATTCGATCTCGGCACGGATCTCCTGAAGCATCGCGGCTTCGAACCGGCACTCAAGACTTTCGAGTTCGGGACGGGCCGCTATCCCGCTTCCGCCCGCCTGCGCGTCGGGCTCGGCATCGCCTATTATTCCCTCGGGCGCTACGACGATGCGGTGGAAGCGCTCTGCCGTGCTGTCGATCTCGATCCGAACGATCCCAAGCCGCTCGAATTCCTGGGCAAGATGAACGATATTTCGCAGCGTTACGCGCAGGAGGTGAGTAAGCGCCTGGCCCATTTTGCGGCAATCTATCCGGACAACGGCCCGGCGAATTACTATTACGCGCTGAGCCTGCGGAAACGAAGCTCAGGCGGGATGACCGACAACAATCGCCGGGAGGCCGAAAGCTATTTTCTGAAAGCGCTGGCGATCATGCCGCGTTCGGCGCAGGTGCATTTCGAACTGGCGCTGCTCTACGAGGAGGAGGGCCGCGATGAAGGCGCCATCGCGCAATATAAGAGCGCGATTGAGAGTGATCCGCAGTTGCTTAAGGCGCATTACCGGCTGGCACGGCTCTATCGGAAAAGCGGGAAGCAGCAATTGGCCGAGCGGGAACTTGCGGTGGTGAAGAGGTTGAAAACCAGCCAAGCCGCTTCACCTGAATAGAAGGGCGAACGCGGCGCCATCGGGTAGTCCCCGTGAACCGGGCCGGAAAGCAAGATGCGCTCCGCAACGGAAGCCGGCCCGCGTCTGCCCTTCCCTATGCAAATAGAATAATCCAAAAAATTTCTTTAATAAACAGGATATAGGAATTCTCTTAAGTGGTAATTTCGCCAGGGATTAATTGAGTCCGATGAATGCGCCAAGCTAGAAGTGATTCAGAATCTACTACTTGCGTTTTGGGCTTGATTGTGGGAGGATTGGTGATCGGATTGCTCAATAGAGTGGCGAGCGATGCTTAGTTCTGCGGACCCCACCAATATTCACCAAGGACAGCCGATGACCACCGCGCTTAGAAACAGCGAACCTTCCTGGTCGAACCTGGTCGAGGACTTGTGTGACGAATTGATGTGTCACATTTTCGAATGCCATTCGTGCATCAATGGTTTCGAGGAAAGCTGCCAGACCTTCCGGTCGCTCAATAGAGAGATTGCAGCCGCGGGCGGCCCGACCAAGGGCGTCATGCTCATGATGTAATCGCACGCGTCCGGGCGTCCTGCATACTGGCAGAGGATGAAACGTTTCGCCCTCCCGCCGCTATTCTTCCTCTTACTATCCTCGACAGGGCTTGCGCAAAAGCCGGATCTCGGTTTCTTAAATGCCCATCATTCCGTCCTCGATGCGCATAACTGCTATCCGTACGAAGGCCGCTGGGCCGATCGCATCGAGCGCGCGTTGAACACGGGATTTCCTGTCGCGATTGAACAGGATCTTGCATGGTATGTCGATCCGCGGTCGGGCAAGGGGCGCGTTGTGGTAAGTCATCAGCCGAAAACGGACGGTACCGAACCCGAAGAACGCCAATACTTCTTTGAACGCGTGCGCCCGATAATCGAAAAAGAACTGGCGTCCGGCGACCATTCGCGCTGGCCGTTGATCATTTTGCACTTCGATTTTAAAGATCAGCAGCCGGCTTTGCTGCACGCTTTATGGGATCTGCTTGGCGAATACCAGGACTGGATCAGCACCGCTCCAAAAACGGCCGATCCGCACGAACTGGCTGCTTTCGATAAGAAGCCGGTCCTGGTTTTAACCGAGGATTCCGACGCGCAGGAGAAGGTCTTCTTCGCCGACGTCCCGGTCGGCTCGCGTCTGCGGCTGTTTGGATCGGCACACACGAACCTTGCGAAAACGGGGACCGAGGAACAA
Source organism: Bryobacteraceae bacterium (assembly GCA_036557945.1). Classification (GTDB taxonomy): domain Bacteria; phylum Acidobacteriota; class Terriglobia; order Bryobacterales; family Bryobacteraceae; genus Bog-105. The sequence goes on from DATBGM010000228.1 coordinate 5,365, forward strand.
CAAAACCATCTTGCCGCAACCCTGCCGCCCTCGAAATTGCTTTCCGAGAGGCCGACCGATTATCGCCGCTGGTGGAACAATTCCTGGTACGAAGTGGAAGAAGGCGGAGCGCCGCATGCGGGCGCCTGGACAGACGCGGACATGGCGCGGTTACGCGCGCTCGTCGATCATGCGCACCGGATGGGTTATTGGATCCGCTTTTACACGATCGACGGGTTCGCTCCGGCGGCCGGGCGCGCTAACGGTTGGTTTGCCGGATACAATTTCGGCTCGCTGGCGGCAGCACAGGAACGTTGGCGCGCCGCCATCGAAGCCGGGGTCGATCTGATCGCCACCGACCAATATGAAGCGCTGGCCGGGGTCGTTCACCGCGAGAACAGCCGCTAATACTTAGTTGCAGATTGCATGCCGCGCGCAGACGGCCGAGAGCAAGTCCCAGAGCGCTCGTAATACTTCATCTGCAACATGCAGTGCGTTATCCGCATTCTCGCGGGTTAAATGAGATGCGAGCAGTTCGCGTTCGACCCGCGCATGCTCCCGGTCCGCCTCAACATGGACCGTGAAGTAGCGGTAACCCTCTTCATCATGGAAGCCGTAAAATCTGCGCAGACCCTCGATTTTCTTTTCGGATACAGCCGGGATCTGGCTCTCGTACGCATACAGCGCCGCCAATCCTGCTGCGGTCCCGGCGTTGCGGCAAAGCTTGCGAAACGTTTCGATTAAGGCGCGGGTCTCCGGCCAGATTTCCATCCTTTCCACATGCTCGCGCGCGAGGCCCAGGCGCTCGGCAAAGCGCATCCAAAGCTCCGGATGATTGGGCGAGCCTGCTTCTTCCTCCAACAGGTTCTGCAGAATTTGCCTGCGCGTGGGAAGATCTTCCGTTTGCGCGTGTACTGCGGAAAGGTACGTCGGGAAAGCCGCTACGTGACGGTAGTATTGCGCTGCGTAGGCGCGTAAAGCATCGAGCGGGAGGGTGCCCGCCGACCACGCCTGGTAGAACGGATGCTTCAGCAGATGGCGCTCCTCGATACACGTGTCGAGAGCGGCGATCCACTGGAAAGTTTCTAAGCTAAGGGACATGGATTCAGGATATGTGCCGCAGCTTTATAATCACCGCCATGGGCAGTACTGATCCGCCGGAAGACGCCCGCCGGCTGCTTCGTTTCCACTCGGTGGACATCTATGTGCGCGATCAGGAACGCAGCCTGCGCTTCTACCTGGAAAAGCTCGGATTCGGAGTTGTCTTCGATGCGCGGCTGCACACCGGGCAGCGCACGATCGCGGTCGCTCCACCCGATGGCAGCGCTGTCTTAACCCTGATTCAACCGAAGCCGGATTCACAAGAATACAAGCTGATTGGCCGCGCCACTCGCGTATCGTTTGTGACCGAAGATGTAGCCGCTACCTTTCAAGAGTGGAGCCGGCGCGGCGTTCGCTTCCGCCATACGCCCCGGCTGCGGCGTATCCGATACCAGCATCCCGCCACACACTCGCCCATCTGGGGCGAGGTTTTTACGCGCTTTGAAGATATCGACCGCAACTCGTTCGCCCTCGTCAGCTTCGATGAAGTGAATAGAGCGCTCGACGCGCAGCGCCGCGCGCAGACAGCAAAACTCGAAGCCGAGCGCCGGGCTGCTCAGGAGATCGAAATTGCGCGCCAGGTACAGGCGCGGCTTTTCCCGCAATCGAAGCCGGCTCTGCGCACGCTCGACTACTCCGGTGCTTGCATGCAAGCCCGGCAGGTCGGCGGCGATTACTACGATTTTCTGCAGCTTGGACAGGATCGCCTGGGCTTTGTGCTAAGCGATATTGCCGGCAAGGGAATTGCCGCTGCGCTTCTGATGGCTAATTTACAGGCAAATCTGCGCAGCCAGTGCGCCATGGCGGTTGAAGCACCGCGCGAGTTTCTGCGCTCTGTGAACAGGTTGTTTTACGAGAATACGGTTTCGAGCGCATACGCCACGTTGTTCTTTGCCGAGTACGACGACCGGCTGCAGCATTTGCGCTATGTGAATTGCGGTCATCTGTGCGGCCTCTTATTGCGGGCACATGGCGGCGTTGAGCGTCTCGATTCTACTTGCACCGTGCTGGGACTTTTTGGAAACTGGGATTGCGAACTCGGTGAGTGCCGCCTGGATGCGGGCGATACTCTTGCGCTCTATACCGATGGCGTCACGGAGACGTTCAATCAGGCGGATGAAGAATTTGGCGAAGAGCGCCTGACCGAAGCGCTGCGGCGCCATCGCGATCTGAGCCCGGAAGGTTTGGTCGGCGCGATTCTCGATCAGGTTCGCACATTCAGCCCCCACGAACAGCACGATGACAGAACGCTGATCATCGCGAAATGCAAGCGAATCGCAACGAATTGAATTCATCTGCGCTCTATATTTCGGGGAAGCAAAATGCCGGAAAAGAAGACGATGGAAAGGGCGAAGGAGGACAAAGCGGAAGGCAAAGCTCCGACTACGCAGGCTGGCGAATTCGTACGCGAGGAGATGGAGCACATTCGGGAAGGTAAGCATGGTGCACGTTCGCCGCAGCAGGCGATTGCGATCGGGCTTTCGAAAGCGCGGCGGGCCGGTGTCGATCTGCCGCCTCCGAAAAAGGGAACAACCTCGGAGAGTACGCGCAAACGGGCCGAGCGTGACCTCGAAAAGGGACGCAGCGGCAAGAAGACCAAGACTTCGGCGAAGCGATCGCGCGCGCGCGTCGAGGCCCTGAAAAAAGAACCGCGCTCATCTGCTTCGAAAGCGGCTCTTTCGAAACATGCCAAGCAGGCCGCAGCGCGCAGGAAACGGCGCGGGAAGGTCACCAGCTCGTCCCGCAGCCGGTGAAGCACTCCCCTCTTTCGAAGCGAGTAGGATAAGATCGCTCCAATTCGCTATGAGTTCGCAATCCGGCCGCCGCGCCTTTCTAAGAACAGCGACAGCTACGCCTATTTTTCTGAATGCCAGGATGGCTTTTAGCACTCCTCTGAATCTGCCGATCGGGCTGCAGCTCTACACCGTCGGCAAGGAGATGGATGCTGACCCTGCGGGGACGCTGAAGCGCGTCGCCCAGGTCGGCTACAAGAACGTGGAAGTTTCGCCCCTGGCCAAAACGCCGGTCAAAGAGCTGAGAAAGATGCTGGACGATAACGGATTGAAGAGTCCTTCCGGCCACTACATGCTGCCCGACCTGCTCAATCATTTTCAGGAGAAGGTTGACTTAGCCAAGGAACTCGGGCAGGAGTCCATGGTTATTACGGTTCCGTGGGTCGCCGATCCTTCACGCTTCAAGAGCGACCCTGCCGAGGGCCAGATCGGAATGTTTCTCGCCATCATTCGCGGCTTGACGCTGGATGACTGGAAGTGGAATGCCGAGCAGTTCAACAAAGTCGGAGCAAAGGTAAAACAAGCCGGGCTGCAACTGGGCTATCACAACCATAATTTCGAATTCAAATCGTTTGGGGACACGACCGGATATGACGAATTTCTCCGCCTGACCGATCCGGAGCTGGTCAAACTAGAGCTCGATTGCGGCTGGATGACAGTTGCCGGACGCGATCCGGTTACTTACCTGAGTAAGTATCCGGATCGTTATGACTTTCTGCACATAAAAGACTTTCACAAAGGCTTTACAGCGACAACAAACTTAATGGAAAAGGGTCCGGGCGCGCCGGTTCCAACGGAGCTCGGCCGGGGCGTAGTCGATTACCGGCCGATTTTTTCTGCCGCAAAGAAAGCGAAAATTCGCGCATTCTATGTCGAGCAGGAGCCTCCCTTTACGGAGATGCCGGCGCTTGACGCCATCAAGACAGATTACGACTATCTGAAGAAGCTGCATTCCTGAGCAGAGGTCAGTCTAATGTCGAAGCGGTGTTTCAAAGCTCTTACTGCTTTATTGTTGGCGGCTTCGCTCTATGCCGCTCAAGCCGACCAGGTAGCCGGCGCCGAAAAGCAGAAGCCCGGTGACGGGCAACAAAAGAAGGACGCGAAGCAGAAGGCGCAAGCGACTGACCTCGCTGACATTATGGGCGGAAGACGCGTCGACAAAGCGGCTGCCGAGCGCGGCCGGGCGACTTTCATTCCAAACTGCGGTTTTTGTCACGGAAACGATGCTCACGGCAAGAGCGGGCCCGATCTGGTTCGCTCTAAGCTTGTTCTGCACGATGAGAAAGGCGACACCATCGGGCCGGTTATCCGAAACGGCCGTCCGGATCGCGGCATGCCTGCATTCCCGTCGCTTTCGGGCGAACAGATTGGGGACATTTCAGCGTTTCTGCATTCGCGAGCCGCCGACGTGTCGAACCGGTTCGCATACAAGATCGGAGATATCATTACCGGCGATCCGAAAAAAGGCGAGGCCTATTTCAATGGAGCGGGCGGGTGCAGTAAGTGCCACTCGCCTTCGGGCGACCTTGCCCAAATAGCGGGTAAGTACGATCCGGTCGAGTTACAACGCCGCATGCTCTATCCGGCGCCAAATTTAATCGATGTGTTCCTTGGCAAGGCAGTAAAGCCAGCTGCTCCCACAAAAGTAACCGTGCACTTGGCCTCCGGCGAGCAGGTTTCGGGAATTCTGGATCATCTGGACGAGTTTATAGTGACGATGCACGATTCCTCCGGCTGGTATCGCTCCTTCGACCGCGCCGACGTCAAAGTTGATATACAGGATCCGCGCGCAGAACATGAGGCGCTGTTAGCGAAATATACCGATGATGATATGCACAATGTTCTCGCCTATCTGGAGACTCTGAAGTGACGATCCGGCTGCTTCTACTTGCACTCTTGCTTGTGCCGCTCACGTATTGGGGTCAGGAACTGAAGCCCGAGATGTTACTCAAACCTCCGACCGATAGCTGGCCCACTTACAACGGCGATTACTCTGGACGCCGTCACAGCCCGCTGACTCAAATCAACGGGTCAAATGTAAAGTCGCTCGCAACGGCCTGGGTGTACCGCGCGAGTAACTATGGTGCAGCGGGATTCGGTTCGGTGATCAAATCGACTCCAATTCTGGTCGATGGCATTTTGTATTTCACGATGCCGGACAACGTTTGGGCTGTGGATGCTCGCAGCGGGCGCGAAGTCTGGCACTACAAATATCCGCCCAATCAGGGAGGCCACATCGGCCAGCGCGGCGTCGCCATGTGGGGAAACTGGCTCTACTTCGAAACGCCAGACTGCAATCTGATCTCTTTGAACGCCAAGGATGGTAAAGAACGCTGGCGCAAGCAGCTCGCCGATGTCAAACTCGAATACTTCTGCACCATGTCGCCGCTCGTCGCCGGCAACCACATCATTGCGGGGGTCGGTGGCGATTCGCTCGACAATCCTGGGTATCTCGAATCGCGCGACCCGGAAACCGGAGACGTGCAATGGCATTGGAACACGGAGCCAAAGACGGGCGAACCAGGCGCGGAGAGCTGGCCCGATGCCGACTCTCGCACACACGGCGGAGGAATGACATGGATGACCGGTACTTACGATCCCGAGTTGCACTTGATTTACTGGGGAACGGGTAACCCGAATCCGGTGCACGCGGGCGATGCGCGCAAAGGAGACAACCTCTGGACCTGCTCGATTGTGGCGCTTAATGTGGATACGGGAAAGATGGCCTGGGGTTACCAGGTTTCTCCGCACGACACACATGATTGGGACGCCGTACAAACACCCGTTTTGTTCGATGGCGAGTTTAAAGGCCAGCAGCGCAAGTTACTCGCCCAGGCCAGCCGTAACGGATTCTTCTTTCTGCTCGATCGCACGAATGGCGAACACCTGTTAACCGCGCCCTTTATTAAAAGTAACTGGAGTAAGGAAATCAATGACAAGGGCCAGCCGGTTCCCGACCCGAAAAAAGAGCCCTCCCGCAATGGATCGCTTGTGTCCCCTAGCTCGAACGGAGCGTCGAACTGGTTTGCGCCGAGCTTCAGCCCGCAGACGGGGTTGTTCTACGTGGTCGCATCGCAAAGTTACAGCGTCTTTTATCTGACTGCCGAAGGTAAGGCGGAAGGCTTCGCCGGACGCGACGATTTCTTAAATTTTCCGGGAACAATCAAGGCCATCGACTATAAAACCGGCGCGATTCGCTGGTCACACGATATCGGCAGCATGGGACCGGGCCTGCTGACGACAGCCGGCAACTTACTTTTTGCGGGAGATAACTCGTCGCATATCTTAGCTCTCGATGCCGCCACCGGCAAAACGCTCTGGCACACAGCCGCCGGCGCGAATCAGACGAATGGAGCGATCACCTACCTGCTGGATGGCAGGCAATACGTACTGGTGGGAGCTGGCGATTCGCTTTATGCGTTCGCGCTGCCAAGAAGCTAAACCGCGAAACTCTTCCCGCAACTACAGCTTCGTTTGGCGTTGGGATTATGCCACACGAACGAGCTCTCCATTAACGATTCGGTAAAATCTAAGGTAAGCCCGTCAAGATACGGATAACTTTTCGGATCCACGTAGACGCGGATACCATCAAACTGGAGGATCTGGTCCGTTGCCCGCGGCTTCGGATCCAGGCGGAACAGGTAACTCATTCCAGAGCAGCCGCCGCCCTGCACACCAAGCCGCAAACCGCCCTCGCACTGATGCTTTTCGAGTAGCTGCTTAATGCGTTTGACGGCATTGCCGGTAACCGTAATCATGGCCTCTCGGCCTCAGTATAATCAATCTTGACGAAACTGTACAGATTTGCCAGCCTGAAGGAAGAGCCAGCGTTGAAGAGAGAAGAAGCATAATGCCCACCGAAGTTCATTCGATTGAAAGCCTCGCGAACCAGGAATACAAATGGGGATTTGTCACCGAGATCGAAGCTGATACCGTTCCCGCCGGCCTGAACGAAGACATTATCCGGCTCATTTCCGAGCGCAAGAATGAGCCGCAATTCATGCTCGATTGGCGTTTGAAAGCCTACCGCCAGTGGCTCACGATGAAGGAGCCGACCTGGGCGAACGTACACTATCCGCCGATCGACTATCAGAAGATCATCTACTATGCCGCGCCCAAGACCAAAATCGACCGGCCGAAGAGCCTGGATGAGGTCGATCCCGAGCTGCTCAAAACGTACGAAAAGCTTGGCATTCCGCTGCATGAGCGCGAATTGCTGGCAGGCGTCGCGGTCGATGCGGTTTTCGACAGCGTCTCGGTCGCAACTACATTCAAAGAAAAGCTGGGCGAGCTCGGTATCATCTTCTGCTCATTCTCCGAAGCTGTCCAGGAGCATCCCGAGCTGGTGAAAAAGTATCTCGGCTCGGTCGTGCCGCACTCGGACAACTTCTTCGCCGCCTTGAACTCGGCCGTCTTCAGCGACGGCTCGTTCTGTTACATCCCCAAAGGCGTGCGCTGCCCCATGGAACTCTCCACTTACTTCCGTATCAACGCCAAAGACACGGGCCAGTTCGAGCGCACGCTGATTATCGCCGACCAAGGCGCTTATGTCAGCTATCTCGAAGGCTGCACGGCTCCGATGCGCGACACGAATCAGTTGCACGCAGCCGTTGTGGAGCTGGTTGCGCTCGATAACGCAACCATCAAGTACTCGACCGTGCAGAACTGGTATCCGGGCGATAAGGAAGGCAAGGGCGGTATCTACAACTTCGTCACCAAGCGCGGTAAGTGCCTGGGCGTGAACTCGAAGATCTCGTGGACGCAGGTAGAGACCGGTTCTGCAATTACCTGGAAATATCCGGGCTGCATTCTGATGGGGGACAACTCGGTGGGCGAGTTCTACTCGGTCGCGCTGACGAATAACTATCAGCAGGCGGATACCGGCACCAAGATGATTCACATCGGCAAGAACACGCGCAGTACGATCGTGTCCAAAGGCATTTCGGCCGGGCACGGACAGAATACGTATCGCGGCGCGGTGAAGATTCTGAAAGGCGCTACCGGCGCGCGCAACTACTCGCAATGCGATTCCATGTTGCTGGGTGATAAGTGCGGCGCGCATACGTTCCCGTATCTGGAAGTGAAGAACACGTCATCGAGCATCGAACATGAGGCGTCGACCTCGAAGATCGGCGAAGATCAGATTTTCTACTGCCGGCAGCGCGGCATTCCGATCGAAGATGCGGTCAACATGATCGTGAACGGCTTCTGTAAGGAAGTGTTCCGTGAGCTGCCGATGGAGTTTGCCGTGGAAGCGCAGAAGCTGCTGGGCGTGAGTTTGGAAGGAAGCGTTGGTTAATAGCTTGGAGGGAAACGGAGTGGCGAAAAGCCCGATTCTTGAGATCAAAGATCTGCACGCAAAGGCGGGCGGCAAAGAGATTCTGCGCGGCATCAACCTGACGCTCTATCCGGGCGAGGTGCACGCCATTATGGGCCCCAACGGCTCGGGTAAGAGCACACTCGCGCAGGTGATCGCCGGGCGCGATCTGTACGACGTTACGAAGGGCGAAATTGTTTACGAGGGCAAGGACCTGCTGGAGCTCGATCCGGAAGAGCGCGCGCAGGAAGGCGTATTTCTCGCGTTTCAGTACCCGGTCGAAATTCCCGGTGTCAGCAATCTGTACTTCTTAAAGGCTGCGTTGAATGCGATTCGCAAAAAGAAAGGCGAACCGGAAGTTGACGCGATGGAGTTTTTCAATCTCGTTCGCCAGAAGATGGGCGTGATGGAGATGGACGAAGCGCTGCTCAATCGCGCCGTCAATACCGGTTTTTCGGGCGGCGAAAAGAAGCGTAACGAGATTTTCCAGATGGCCGTGCTCGAGCCGCGGCTGGCGTTGCTCGATGAAACCGATTCCGGTCTCGATATCGATGCGCTGAAGATCGTTTCAAGCGGCGTAAACGCGCTGCGCAGTCCCGATCGCGCGATTCTCGTCATCACGCACTATCAGCGGCTGCTGAATCACATTGTTCCCGACTATGTACACGTGCTGGCGGATGGCCGCATCGTGAAATCTGGCGGCAAGGAACTGGCGCTCGAGCTCGAAGAGAGCGGGTACGCGGGCATTGAGGAGCTGGCGGAGACGGCGCGATGATCATGGAGACCGTTTCCGGGCTCGCCGAGCTTCGCAAACGTGCCGCGGAGCAGTTCGAAGAGCGCGGCTTCCCGACCACGCACGACGAAGAGTGGCGCTTCACGAATGTTGCACCAATCGCCAAAACGGTTTTCCCCGCCGCTGCCCCAAATCTGACAGGAAACAGTCTGAAAACGGCGCTCGAACGCGATCCGGAACTGGTCGAGACGCATCTGGGCCGTTATGCCGACGTCGAGGCAAATGCGTTTGTTGCGCTGAACACCGCGAACTTTGAGGACGGTGCATTTCTCCACGTTCCGGCGAATACGATCGCCGAGAATCCGGTCTTCGTCGAGTTCAAAGCCGTTCCCGGCCGCACCGCGCATCCGCGCAATCTGATCGTCGTCGGCGCGAACAGTCAGGTTCAGATTATTGAAAAATACACGGGAAGCGGGAAATACTTCACCAACTCGGT
>DATBGM010000229.1:0-13779 GCA_036557945.1 Bryobacteraceae bacterium
CATGAGACGAAAGCCTTCTTTGAAGACGAGCTGGCGAATATCGCGGCGCTGCGCTCCGACGGCGGTGCGGATGGCAAATTCACGGCGTCGCGAGGTGACCGATAACGAGAGCAAGCCGTAGATACCGATTAGCGTGAGCAACGTGCCGATAAGAGAGAAGCCGGTGAGGAGGCGGGTGGCGAAGATGCGGGAAGCGAGCGAGTCGCCGCGGATTTCGCTCAGCGTTTTCACGTTCTCGACAGCAACGGTAGGATCGATGGCGCGGAGTTCACGCCGGATGGCGAGGGCCATGATTTTCGGGTCTGCCGATGTTCGAACAACCAGATGTTTCGAAAACGCTCCGGCTTGCCAGAGCGAGAGATAGATTTCGGGCTGGGGCTTTTGCGTCAGATCGTCGGTACGCGTATTCGCCACAACACCGATGATGCGAGCGGGGGGTTGTGAGCGCGGTCCAAAGCCGAACGCAAGTTTCTTGCCAGTGGGGGTTTGACCGGGGAAATAGCGATCCGCAAAGCTTTTGTTCACGACTGCGACGGAGACGTGATCGCCCGAGTCTGTCGAGCGGAAGCCGCGGCCGTCGAGGATGGGAGTGCCGATGAGGTTGAAATAATCGGGAGTAACCGAGCGCAGCGGAAACGTAGTGCGGTCGCTATCCCTATTTACCGGCGGTTGGCCTTCGACATCGACGGGGACGGGCCAGTTATTGCCAGTTAACGGGACGCCCCAGGCGAAGGCGGCGTGCTCGATGCCGGGAAGAGCGGCAACGCGTTCGAGCGCACGATGGTGGAAATCGCCCCACTTGCCCTGGACAGCGGTGACGCTCATCGTCAGTATGTGCGAGATGTCGTAGCCGGGCTGAACCTGGGAGAGCTTGTGCACGGTCGCGATCAGGAGCTCTGCGCCCGCGAGCAGTGCCAGCGTCAAAGCGATCTGAGCCATAGCCACGCCGCGCAGCAAGGTACGCTCACCGCGGCTGCCGCTCATTTTCGAGCCTGCGCTTTTGAGCACTTCGGCCGGATCGAGACGCGAGGCACGGAGAGCCGGAACGAGTCCGGCCAGCACGACCGAAAGGAGAGCCGTCGCGAGGCTGCAGAGCAAGACGGGCCAGCCGGCGGTGACTGCATCAAGGCGCGGTATGGCGTGCGCGCCGATCAGCTTGAAGACTTTGATGATTGCGAAGGCGAAGGCAACGCCGAGCGCGCCTCCGAAACCGGCGAGGACGATGTTTTCAAACGAGGCCTGCCAGAAGAGCTCCATGCGGCCGACGCCTAACGCGCTGCGCACGGCGTATTCCTGCTGGCGCTGCAGGCCGCGCACGAGCATGAGAGAAGCGGTGTTGCCGCAGGCGATGAGAAGCACCAGCGCGGCTGCGCCGAGGAGCGGCCAGAGGATGCGATTGCCGTCGCGATTGATGTGCGCAGTTAACGACTCGAGACGCGGAGTGATTCCCGCGAAGTCCGGCTCGGTGCGGGCTTGCGCCTGAGTTAGAATGGCCAGTTCGGCTTGCGCTTGTTGCATGGTGACGCCAGCTTTCAGGCGGGCAACGACATTCCACTCGCGAGCCTTCAGGTACTTGGGATTTACTCCGGCGGGGATCCAGAAATCGACCGCCGCATCGACGTTGTAGTTGGGCTCGCGCTCGGCGGTAGGTGCGGGCAGAAAGCGCACGCCGGGCGGCATAACGCCGATCACCTCAGGCGGCGTGTCGCGGCGGCTGATGCGGATTTTCCTGCCGATAATCCCGCGATCGCCGTTGAACCTGCGTTGCCAGAGATCGTAGCCGAGAATGATGACGGGTTTTGGCGGGCCGCTTGTTTCGGAGGCGTTGAAGGTACGGCCGAGCAGAGGATGCAGGCCGACGATGCGGAAGTAGTCGCCGGTGACGTACATGCCCTGCATGGATTGGCTGCCATCCTGGAGGACCAGGAAGTTAAACGACCAATCGTAGGCGGCGATGCCTTCGAGAGATTTGGCATGGCGCTGCCAGTCCTGCCATTGTGCGGGCGCCCAGGCGGGTGACGAGCCGATCTGGCGGCCATCGGTACGAGCCCCGAAGATGAGGACAAGCTGTCGGGGGTCGCGATAGGGCGGCGGAGTAAGGAGCACGCCGTAGATGAGGCTGAATACGGCGGACGTAGCTCCGATGCCCATTGCGAGAGTAACCACGGCGATGGCAGCGAAGGCAGGTTGTTTCAGTAGTGTTCGAAAGCTGCGACGCAGATTGCCGGGCATGTCCGTCCTTTCAAGTGTGTGCATATGACGCAATCGCCGCTACGCGGTTGGGTGCAGTTGATGGGAAAATCGCTGATGGCTCCGTGTGCGAGGCATCGATGTTAGGCGACGGGCACTGGTGGGAAGTAGAAATTTTCGCCGAGATAGATACGGCGGACGTCGGGGTCGTTGCCGAGCGATTCCGGCGAGCCGGCGCGGAAGATGCGGCCGCTCGAAATGATGTAGGCGCGATCGGTTACAGCGAGCGTTTCACGGACATTGTGATCGGTGACCAGGATGCCGATGCCTTTGCGCTTAAGATCGCCGATGATGCGCTGCAGCTCGAGCACCTGTATGGGATCGATGCCGGAGAACGGCTCATCCAGCAGGATGAAATCCGGCTGGAGGACAAGGGAGCGGGCGATTTCGACGCGGCGGCGCTCGCCGCCCGAGAGCATGTAGCCCTTGCTGTGGCGGACGGTTTCGAGGCCGAGATCATCGATGAGAATATTCATGCGCTCGCGGCGCTCGCGGCCGCTGAGGGCTAGGGTTTGGAGGATCGCCATCAGGTTGTCTTCGACGCTGAGCTTACGGAAGACGGACGGCTCCTGCGGCAGGTAGCTGACGCCTTTGCGGGCGCGCAGATACATGGGCAAATCGGTGATGGACTGCTCGTCGAGCAGCACCTGGCCTGATTCGGGCGTAACCAGTCCGACAATAATGTAGAACGAAGTAGTTTTTCCCGCGCCGTTGGGGCCTAGGAGGCCGACAACTTCGCCCTGCTCGACGCGCACCGATACGTTATCGACGACCTTGCGGCCGTTGTAGGACTTGGCGATTTCGACGGTTTGCAGGGTTCTCATGGAGCCCGAGGCGGATACGTATTTTATGATACGCGGTGAATGAAGGGGCGGCTATGGGTGCTGGCGGTTGTGACGCTTGCGTTGCTGCGGCTGTGCCACGCGGGGTTGTTGTGGGCAGATGAGGATTACCATATTGCGGCGGCGCTTCAGGTGCTGCACGGCAAGGTTCCGTATCGCGATTTCTGGTATGACAAGCCTCCGCTGAACGCGGCGTTTTATCTGCTGGCGGGTGCATTGCCGGGTTGGCCGCTTCGCTTGCTGGATGCGGCTTACGTGCTGCTGGCGTGCTGGCTTACTTACCGGCTGACGCGGGAATGGTGGGGAGAAAAGGAAGCGCGGCTCTCGGCTGTGCTGCTCGCGTTTTTTCTGGCGTTTTATCTGCCCTCGGCCGTGATCGCGTTTGCGGCGGATGCATTGATGCTGGTACCGCACCTGGCTGCGATCTATTGCGCATTCCGGAAGCGGGCCCTGTGGGCAGGCGTCTTCTGCGGCATTGCGTTCTTGTTTAATGCAAAGGCGCTTTTTGTGATGGCGGTGTGCGCGTTGTGCCTGGTGGGTGCGCTAGTTCCGTTTTGTTTTGGGTTAGCCGGCACGCTGGCGGTTGCCGGAATCGCGTTATTCGCGACGGGTACATGGCCCGGGTATTGGGAGCAGGTCTGGCGCTGGGGATGGATCTATGCGACGGGATCGCCGGTGACAAATCCGTTTGTAACGGGTGCGGTTCGCACGCTCAACTGGCTGGGCTTTCATGCGGCCCTCGCTTTGGGAACTATCGTTTTCTTCTGGAAAAGCTCGCGCACGGAGCGCTGGAAGGCTGGTTCGTGGATGGCGCTGTCGTTTGCGGCGGTCTGCCTGGGAACGCGCTTCGCGCCGCACTATTATTTGCAGTTGCTGCCGGTACTGGTCGCAGCGGGCGCGCGCGGGATTGTGCTCGCCTGGCGCGACTATAGAAAACCGGCGACGGCGCTAATTGTGATTGCGTTGGCGGTGCCCCTGCTGCGGTTCGGACCGCGCTATGGCATGCTCGCCTGGCGCGAATGGACCGGAACGCGGGTTACGTGGCGGGATGCTGTGCTGGATCTGGATTCCCAGGATGCCGCGCGCGTAATCCGGACGTCGGCGCGGCCTGGTGACACGTTGTTTGTGTGGGGTTACCGGCCCGACATCTATGTATATGGGCGCCTTGCGAGCGATGGAAAGTTTTGGGATTCGCAGCCGTTGACGGGAGTACCAGCGGACCGCCACCTGCATGCGTCAGCGCCCATTTATGGCGGACCCGCAGCACGCAACCGGGCGGAGTTTGTGAAGTCGCGGCCGACGTGGTTTGTGGACGGGCTGGGCAGGTTGAATCCGCGGCTGGCGCCGGGCGCGTTCCCGGAGTTGCGGGAGTGGCTCGGAAACTATCGAATTGTGGGGCGGACGGATTTGTCGGTGATCTATCGGCGGCGGGAGTAGAAACGGCTATTTCTTTTTCATGCGGGTGAAGGCAAGCTGCTTCTTTTTACCGTCGACGATCAGGTGGTCTTCGCCGCTGAAATAGGTAAGCTGCTGGCCCTTGATGACGCCCTTGTAGCTATCGACCATCTGCGGCGCCCCACCGTTCAGCACGACTTTGTCCTGTTTGGTGTAGTATTCGCAATGCTCGCCTGTGCCGGTGCGGGTGCGCGTGGAAGAGATAGCGTCGGAAATCGTGACCTCGCCGGTAGCAATGGCGTGATCGAGCGAAGACTCGTTTTTGGTTTCGGCGCTTTTCGGCGTGAGGTGCGCTTCGATCTGTTTGGCGGTAATGGTCATTTTGTCTCGCACCAGATGGACACCTTCCGTGTAAGTAGCGATGCGGGTGTCGTCGCGGTACGTCAAGCGGGGCGCGCGGACAGTCGTGTAGATCGGATTGGCTGACGGATTATCGCCGCCTTTGTTATCCATGAGCTCGCTGACGACGTTGCCCGCGGCACTCAGCGATTGAGTGTCGCGGTCGATGGCGATCTGATCGGCAGAGATGCGGTTCGCACCCTGCCACATGACAACATGGCCTTCATAGAAGACCTTGGAATTGCCGTCGCGGGTCTGCATCTGGTCGGCTTGCGCCTGCATGGGCTGGCTGGCATCGAGCATCGACGTACCAGGCTTTTCGTTGCGATCGGGCTCGTGGGTAGAAAGCACGTGCCCGATGGCGTCCATATCGCCCGAGGTCTGGTTCATGATGATCTTGTCGCCGGTAGCCGAGCCGGTATCGTCCAAAACGCGCGCGCGGCCGTCGAGCGTGATGCGGTTGATGCTCTGGTCGAGGAACGCTTTTTCGGCTGAGGCCTTGCGCGGGCCTTCTTCGTAGCGAAAGTGGCCGGTTTGATCAATGGAGGCGACCTGGTTGGAGTTGGGAGCGAATTTAGTCGTCATAGTGTCGCTCCAGGTGAGCGCGGGTGCAGGGGGTATGGGCTTGCCGTCGGGGCCGGTTTTCGGTTTGACAAGCGCGGCGGGTTTGTCGGTATGCGTCTGGACATTCCAGCCAAGAAATGTATCGACGTAACTGCCTGCGCCGTAGATTACACGCATGTGCGAGGCATCAACAATACGGTGCGCCTGATCGGGGCGGTTCGGTTTGAACTCGAGCTGGGCTTGTGAAGAGGTGCGGATCTCTTTCAGGTCCTTACCGCCGGGCTTGAGTTCGAGTTCGATGTGCTCGCTACGCAAAATGCGAGTTTCGGCGAGCGTCACGCCGGCTTGCGGAACAGGTGCGGATTCGGCCACCGCGTGTCCGTCCGCCATGACGAGATGAAGCTGGCTTTCGACGTCCTCGCCGGCCCCCTGCGTCTTTGACGCAAGCGTGAAACGCAGGTCCGCGCGGGCGCCTGTGAGTACCGTTTTGGCGGCGGGCTGATCCGATTCGACGCGCGCGTTCTGATCACCGATTAACTGAACCAGGTTGCCGTCTTCATCAAAAAGCGCGGTCATTTTGTCGGCAGAGTAGTGCGTTGTGCGATCTTCGCGCACGTCGCTGCCGGAGCCGTGGTCGCCGTCGATCTGATGCAGGTGGCCATCGAGCAGGGTGACCACAGTGTTGCGGGCTTCGATAGTAGTGCCCTGGCGGGTCATGCGCGACCACGGCGAAAGATAGATTTTCTGTTCGGCTTCTTTATAGGCCAGGTCGCCGGCTTCGATGTGCATCTGGCGCTCGACGGGGCCTTTGCCGATCCAGTTCAAGGAAACTTTCGATTTCAAGTGCAGCAGCTTGGTGTTCGGATCGTATTCGACGCCGACTGCCGTGCCGTTACCTTCGGTGAAGAGAAAGGATGCTGCGTCGCTGGTGCTGGCTTTGCCGGTCTTGGTTTCGTACGTTACGCCCGTCGTCGTGATGCGCACGTGACGCTGCGCCTCTTTGGGGTCTTCGGCATCCTTATCGGCGGGCACGTTGCGCACGATATAGACGGGTGCTTCGGACTTAAGGACTTGGGAACCTTCGTCGAAGCGCGCTTTTTCGGTTTTGATGTACGTGTACGACTTGCCGTTTTTTTCGAAGAGGCGAAGGGCGACGCCGGTCAGCTCGAAAGTGGAGGGATCGTGGGTACCTTCAAAGGAACGTGCGTTGACGGTCACAACGCGCCGGCCGGTTTGCGGATCGTCTTTCCACCACGCCCAACCGCTGGGGGCAATGCCTTCGTCGACGGGTTTGATGGGAGGCGCTGGCCGGGCGTGCAGGGCGCGTGCTTTATCGATTCGCAGTTTAAGGGTATAGCCGACGGCAACGGTGATCAGCAGCAGGGCAACGGCGAGCCAAATCGAGTAGCGGCGCATGAATGCGAAGAATGCGGGCCAGTTTCAGGATAGCGGGTGAGCAGCCGGTGCGCGAAGGCTGGGCGGCAATTCATGAGAGCAACATTCCTCGTCGGTAGCTGACAGAGACTAATAAAATCTTAGTGCAGCAATGTTAACTAAAGATTTGCCAGGGCTGTTTCTTGTTTGTTTTCAATAATTTAAAATTTCTGCTTGTCACTCGCCTGCTTGGTGTGCTAAAACAGTCGCTGGGTGGATCGGGCCTCCGAAACGACGGTTGTGCCTGAGCCAACGATAGAAGTTTTCGTTCCAAACACAATTGTGGAGGTTTTTGAAGTATGGATATTCGTCCGCTACACGACCGTGTCGTGGTGAAACGGATTGAGGAAGGCGAGACCATGCAGGGCGGTCTCTACATCCCGGATTCTGCCAAGGAGAAACCGCAGCAGGGTGAGGTGGTAGCAATCGGCAAAGGCAAGCGCGACGACTCGGGCAAGGTCAATCCGCTCGATGTGCAGGTCGGCGACCGCATTTTGTTCGGCAAGTATTCGGGCAATGACATCAAGCTGGATGGCAACGAGTACCTGATCATGCGCGAGGACGAGATTCTGGGCGTGCTCACGAATGGTTCATCGAACGGCAAGTCTGCCAAGAAGTAAGAGAGGAAATCAAAAAAACAATGGCTGCAAAACAGATTGTTTATAGCGAAAACTCGCGCCAGGCGATTCTGCGCGGCGTGAATCAACTGGCCGATGCCGTGAAGGTGACGCTCGGTCCGAAGGGCCGGAACGTTGTTCTTGAGAAGAAATTCGGCGGACCGACGATCACCAAAGACGGTGTGACCGTTGCGAAAGAAGTTGAGCTGAAGGATCCGCTGGAGAACATGGGCGCACAGATGGTGCGCGAGGTGGCTTCCAAAACCTCCGATATCGCAGGCGACGGCACCACAACGGCAACGATTCTGGCGCAGGCGATCTTCCGCGAGGGCGTGAAGTCGGTGGCTGCGGGCGCGAACCCGATGGCGCTGAAGCGCGGCGTGGAGAAAGCGGTCGAGACGGTTGTCGAGGAAGTGAAGAAGCTTTCGAAGCCGGTTTCGGGCGATGCGATCGCACAGGTCGGAACGATTTCGGCCAACGGCGATTCGACGATCGGAAATATCATTGCCGAGGCAATGAAGAAGGTCGGCAAGGATGGCGTGATCACGGTGGAAGAGTCGAAGACAATGTCGACCGAGTTGCAGACCGTCGATGGTATGCAGTTTGACCGGGGTTATCTTTCGCCGTACTTTGTGAGCGATCCGGACCGCATGGAAGCGGTGCTGGAAGATCCGTACATTCTGATCCATGAAAAGAAGATCAGCAACATGAAGGATCTGCTGCCGCTGCTCGAGCAGATTGCGCGTTCGGGCAAACCGTTGCTGGTGATCGCGGAAGAAGTGGAAGGCGAAGCGCTCGCCACCCTGGTAGTCAACAAGCTGCGCGGCACGCTCAATGCTTGCGCCGTGAAGGCTCCGGGCTTCGGCGATCGCCGCAAAGCGATGCTCGAAGATATCGCGATCCTGACCGGCGGCAAGGCTCTGATGGAAGAGACCGGCATCAAGCTGGAAGGCGTGCGCCTTGAAGATCTGGGCCGTGCCAAGCGCGTGACTGTCGACAAAGACAACACGACGCTGGTGGATGGCGCGGGCACGCAGAAGGCCATCGAGGGCCGCATCAAGCAGCTCCGTACGCAGATCGATGAGACCACTTCGGACTACGATCGCGAGAAGCTGCAGGAGCGGCTCGCGAAGCTCGCCGGCGGCGTGGCCGTGATCAAGGTCGGCGCTGCGACCGAGACCGAGATGAAGGAGAAGAAAGCCCGCGTGGAAGATGCTCTGCATGCGACCCGCGCGGCTGTGGAAGAAGGTATCGTCCCGGGCGGGGGCGTGGCGCTGCTGCGCGCGGGCAAGGTTCTCGCAACGATCAAAGGCGATGGCGACGAGCAGATCGGTGTGGACATCATTCGCAAGGCGACGGAAGAGCCGCTGCGCCAGATCTCCGGTAATGCCGGTTTTGAAGGCGCCATCATCATCGAGAAGGTTCGCTCGAACGACGAGGCGAACTACGGCTTCAATGCCGCAACGGGTCAGTTCGAGAACCTGGTGCAATCCGGCGTGATCGACCCGACCAAGGTGACGCGCTCGGCTCTGCAGCATGCGGCTTCGATCAGCGCGCTGATGCTGACGACCGAAGCGATGATTGCGGAAGTGCCAGAGAAGAAGGCTGCGGCTCCGGCGGGTCCGGGCGGCCATGGCCCTGACATGGATTACTAATCGAGTCCAGTCTCAAACAAAAAAGCCCGCCCGGTTTCGATTGAGCCGGGCGGGCTTTTATTTATGTTTGTCGGCATGTTGCTCGCGCTTAACGCTGCGCGGCTTGGATGCGAGCGTGCTACCTGCTGGTTTTCTTTGCGCTGCGCTTCTTTTTGGCCGTGGTCTTTTTCGCGGTGCTTTTTTTGGAAGCGGTTTTCTTTTTACTGGCCGATTTCTTCTTCGGCACGTTTGCGCCGGCGCGGCGTGCTTCGCTTAATCCAATTGCAATCGCCTGCTTGCGGCTTTTTACTTTCTTGCCGCTGCGTCCGGAAGAAAGCTGTTTATGTTTGTACTCGTGCATCACCTTGCCCACTTTTTTTCGGGTGACGCGCTTCGATTTCGTAGTTGATTTTTTCTTCGTTGCCATTTATGATTCTCCCTTTGACAAACGTGTTGTTCGCGTTATGAGAAACGCGTACTTATATCGTGGAGAGTATCACTTTTCAAGACGTTTCACATTAACTGAGGTGCGCGGTTGATATTCTGGCAAGTTAGAGGCGCCGATTCTTGTCCCGTATCTCCGCTGCGTTTCGCAGCTTCTTCTCTCTTTTGTTCTCGGGTGTTTTGCCGGAGGATGTCGCACGCGAATTCGGATTCGTAAAGGCTGCGCGGGCGCCGGTTGCA
Organism: Bryobacteraceae bacterium; assembly: GCA_036557945.1. Lineage (GTDB taxonomy): Bacteria > Acidobacteriota > Terriglobia > Bryobacterales > Bryobacteraceae > Bog-105. The sequence continues at coordinate 9,820 of DATBGM010000229.1, forward strand.
ACAGCCGAGCCGCCGAAAGTCAAAGCGAGCGACGGCGCACTGCAAATTTTGGCAATTCTGCAACGCGATGCGCGCCTGGTCGATTTTTTGATGGAAGACATCGCAGAATATGCGGACGATCAGATCGGAGCGGCTGTACGCACGCTGCATTCCGATTCCAAAGCGACGCTCGCGCGGCATGTGACGCTCGTTCCGGTGATAGATGCGGTGGAAGGCACGTTTCAGAAACTCGATGCAACGAAGACGCCGGATCCGAATCGCATCAAGCTGATCGGCAATGTGCCCGCGAGCGGTAAAGTACCAGGCGGAATTTTGCGACACCGAGGATGGAAGGTCGAGCAGATCGATCTCCCGGCAACCGGCAAACAGGACGTGAGCATAATCGCGCCGGCAGAGGTCGAGATCGAGTAGTTCGACGATGGCGCAGTACGTTATCGGAATCGATCTCGGCACGACGAACAGCGCTCTGCAATATGCATTGCTGACGGATGCGGACGCGGAGCATCCAGCGGTGCGTCTGCAGGAGGTGCGGCAGCTTGCTGCGCCTGGCGAGACAGCCGCATTCGATTTGCTTCCTTCCTCTCTTTACATACCCGGACCGAACGAATTTGTGGAAGGCGCGCTGGCGCTACCGTGGGACGGGCGGCCGGCGTATATCGTCGGACAATTTGCACGGTTACGCGGCGTAGAGAATGCGAGCCGGCTGGTAAGTTCCGCGAAATCGTGGTTATCCAATCAGAATGCGGACCCGACAAGCGAGCTGCTGCCGCTGGCGGCGCCCGAGGGCGTGCAGAAGATATCGCCGTTCGAGGCTTCGCGGCAATACCTGCTTCATTTGAAAGCAGTGTGGAATGGGGAGCACGCGGATGCGCCGCTGGAAAAGCAAACGGTTCTGATCACGGTGCCGGCATCGTTTGATGCAGCGGCGCGCGAGCTGACACAGCGGGCCGCGCGCGAGGCGGGTTATCCGGAGGTCACGATTCTGGAAGAGCCGCAGGCAGCCTTTTATGCATGGATCGCACGCAACCCGAACTGGCGCGAACAGGTGAAGCCGGGCGATTTGATTCTGGTTGTCGATATCGGCGGCGGAACGACGGATTTCAGCCTGATTGCGGTGACGGAGCAAGCGGGCGAGCTGCAGCTCGAACGTATCGCGGTCGGCGAACATCTGCTGCTGGGAGGCGACAACATGGATCTGGCGGTAGCCCGCCATGCCGAACAGCAATTCGCCCTAAAAAACATCAAGCTGGACGCGATTCAATTTCATTCGCTTTGGCAGCAATGCCGTTCAGCGAAAGAAACGCTGCTAGCGGGCGAGAATGCTCCGGCCGAACAGGCGATCACGATTCTGGGGCGAGGGACCGGCCTGGTAGGCGGCACGTTGCGCGGAAAGATTTCGCGCGATGAAGTCCGGCAACTGTTGCTCGAAGGTTTTTTCCCGGTGGTAGCGGCGGATGCGGCTCCGCAACGCCAGCGGCGCGCGGCGCTGCTGGAAGTCGGATTGAATTATGCCAGTGATCCGGCGGTTACGAAACACCTCGCTCACTTTTTGCGGCAGGCAGCGCCGAACGCCAATGCGGAAACTTTCGCACGGCCAACGCATTTACTTTTAAACGGCGGGGTGCTGCAGGCGCATGCCATTGAGGAGCGTATTTTCGAAGTGCTGAACAGATGGCTGGCGGACGTCGGCGCGCCAATGGCAACAGAGCTTGTTAACGAAACGAAAACTTCGGATTTGATGCATGCTGTAGCACAGGGCGCGGCCTATTACGGAATCGCTCGCAGCGGAAAAGGCGTGCGCATTCGGGGCGGTGTTCCGCGCACGTACTATGTCGGCATCGAAAGTTCTCTGCCGGCCGTACCGGGAATGGCGGCCCCGATGAAGGCGCTGACGGTGGTGCCGTTCGGGCTGGAAGAAGGTTCGAAAGTAGAACTGCCGCAACGTCGTTTTGCGCTTGTTGTAGGTGAGCCGGCGGAGTTCCGGTTTTTCTCTTCTTTATCTCGAAAGAGCGATGCGGCTGGCGCGCTGCTCGAAGAAGTAAACGACGAGCTCGAAGAACTTGCGCCGATTGAGGTTTTTTTGCCGCCGCATAAGGGTGACTCGGGCGAGGAGATTGTTCCGGTGACGCTTGAGAGCAATGTGACCGAGACCGGCATGCTCGAGTTGTGGTGCGTGGCAGCGGACGGGCGGCGCTGGAAGCTCGAATTTAACGTGCGCGAGCGCGCGGCTGCTGCATGAATGTAGGAATCGATCTCGGGACGACGAATTCGGCGCTGGCCTATATCGATCCGCAGGAAGCAGCCGAGGCGGATTTCCCTCCGATTCACGTTCTGCCGATCCGGCAGCAAGTGGATGCGCATCGGGAAGACTCGCTGCGCACGCTTCCATCATTTTTGTTTTTGAGCGAGCCGCCGATAGTGGGGACTTATGCGCGCGAGCAGGGTGCGCTCGTGCCGACCAGAACGGTCCATTCGGCAAAATCGTGGCTGTCGAATTCGGAGGCGGATCGTACCGCAAAACTTTTGCCGTGGGACGGGCAGGAAGAAGGGCGCGTGCTTTCGCCGGTGGATGCATCGGCGCAGTATCTGGCTTATTTGCGCGGAGCGTGGGAAAGCGCGAAGGGCTCGCCGTTGCATACGCAGCAGGTTGTGCTGACGGTACCGGCAAGTTTCGATGAAGAAGCGCGTGAATTGACGGTACAGGCCGCGCGCGAGGCCGGCATCGAGCAGCTAACTTTGCTCGAAGAACCGGCCGCGGCATTTTATGCGTGGATCGCAGGGCACCTGGCGCGTTCGAATAAGGAATTGTTCGATGGACAAACCGTGCTGGTGTGCGACGTGGGCGGCGGGACAAGCGATTTCACTCTGGTGCGCGTGGAGCGCGAAAGCGACCGCGTGCAGTTTACGCGCACGACGGTTGGGCGACATTTATTGTTGGGCGGAGATAATCTCGATCTGACGATTTCGTGGCTGGCTGAATCAAAACTCGGTAAAACACTTTCGCTGCGGCAGCGGAGTGCGCTCAGGCGGCAATGTTCACAGGCAAAAGAAACGTTGCTTGCGCCCAATGGTCCGACATCGGTGGAGATTACGGTGATAGGCACCGGTTCGTCGCTGATCGGGGGTACGCTGAAAACCTCGATCACCCGCGAGGAAGTGCTCGAACTCGCTCTCGGTGGTTTTCTTCCGCTGTGCGCACTGAGCGATAAGGCGCAGCAGGAGAAGCAGAGTGTATTTCGCGAGCTGGGATTGCCTTATGTTGCGGATCCGGCAATCACACGGCATCTGGCGGAATTTCTGGCGGGATCGCCGGCGGCGGCAAGCGGCGTGGACGCGATTCTGTTCAACGGCGGCTTTTTTATCCCGCAGGTTTTTCGTGAGCGGGTGCGCGATGTTGTAGAGCACTGGTTCGGCAGGCGGCCGGCGCTGTTTGAGAACCAGGATCTGGATCTGGCGGTTGCAATCGGGGCTTCCTATTACTCGTATGTGCGCGCCACCGGGAGCGGGGTGCTGGTGCGGGGCGGCTTACCGCGAGCGTATTTTCTCGGATTGCATGATGCCGGGGTGTCGGATATTCGGGCCGTATGTCTGATGCCGCGCGGAACAGAAGAAGGCCAAGAGATCAAACTCGATCAGCCGGAACTGCATTTGCTGGCAAATACGCCGGTAGCATTTCGTCTTTACAGTTCGTTGAGCCGGACGGAGGACAAGGCGGGCGATGTGGTCTCGTTTGCACCGGCTGAAGACATGCTCGATCCCGCGAGCGACCCGCGCCTCCATGCGCCATTGCGCGCCGTGATCCGGTTCGGCAAAGGCGGCGAACGGCAGATCCCGGTTTCGCTGGGCGCGAAGTTGAACGAAGTCGGCACGCTGGAAGCGTGGGCGGAATCGAAAATCAGCGAGCATCGCTGGCGTTTGCAGTTTCAATTACGAAAGACGAGCGACGCAGCGCAGGCCACA